>NZ_JBKKBJ010000254.1:0-17218 GCF_046714055.1 Methyloglobulus sp.
GTGTCAGCCGCTCCACGCGCACCCAAAAAGCATCGGGAACTTTCCGGCTTTGTGGTCTTTTCAACGAATGGCAACCTTTAGTAAAGCAATTGATTGCAATTCTTTCACAACTATATAGAATTTATCAGGTTATTTTCGGATAAGCTCTTAACCTATTTTAACATCACGAGGAAAGCTTCTTGCCCACGTTGAATATTGATGAGCAAACCCGAATCTGCATCAATTGCCTGCTTCAGTTCATCCAGATTACGCACTCGGTATTGGTTTGCCGACACGATAACGTCGCCCGGACGTAAGCCGATTTTCCAGGCATAGGAAGCCGAGTTGATTTTTTCAATGACGATCCCCTCAACCTGATCTCGTTGGGTGTTACTGAGGAACGTGCCTTGCAATCTTGGATGGAGCCTATCTCCAGCTTGCTGTGCGCGTTCTTGTTTTCCAATGACGGCAGTGGTGTCCTTTTTTTCATCACCGCGATAGTATTCCAAGCTTACCTTGTCGCCTATTTGCAGCAAACCGATGATATTGCGTAGCTCATGGCTGTTTTTGATTGGTTTGCCGTTTGCGGAGACCACAATATCACCTAACGCCAGTCCCGCTTTCTCGGCAGGGGAGTTATTTTCGATACGGCTGATCGCGGCGCCTTGTATATCTTTTAGATTGAACGCTTTGACTAATTCAGGCGTTAAATCCTGGGTCGTGACACCCAACAACCCCCTGCGGACTTCACCGTGTTTGACCAGGGACTCCTTGATGGTCATCACCATATTGGCTGGAATAGCAAAGCCGATGCCGACATTACCGCCGCTAGGCGCCAAGATAGCGGTGTTCATGCCCACGAACTCACCCCGCAAGTTGACTAGGGCACCGCCCGAATTGCCTGGGTTGATGGAAGCGTCAGTTTGGATAAAGTCTTCGTAACCTTCAATGCCTAGTCCCGAACGGCCCAAAGCGCTGACAATCCCCGACGTTACCGTTTGCCCCAAGCCGAAAGGGTTGCCAATGGCGACCACAAAATCGCCGACTTTGAGTTGACTGGAGTCCGCAATCGGAAGTTCGGTTAAATGGTCCGCAGGAATGCGGATAATCGCAACATCAGCTTCAGGATCTGAGCCGATCAAGTCGGCATTAAGCTGGCGGCCATCGTTTAAGGTGACCATGATTTTATCGGCTTTATCAATCACATGGTTATTGGTCAACACATAACCTTGATCGCTGTCTATAATAACACCAGAACCTAAGCTGTTTTTTTGTTGTTTACGCGATTGATTGGGGACATTAAAAAAATGCCGGAAGAAAGGATCCTGCATTAGCGGAAGCTGTGCTGTCTCAATATTAGTTGACGTAGAAATATTGACGACTGCCGGCATACTGCGTTCCAGCATGGGCGCCAAAGAAGGTATTGCCTGGTTTTCGGTGAATGTTGGCAATCCGATCGCAAGACACAGTGAGCTAAAAAAAAGAAAAATGGATAAAAGGCTAAGAAAAATCAGCGGTTTGACTAATTTTGTGGTTGTCATGGTCGTTCCAGGGTTTATTAAACGTGGTTGGTAGACAATATAGGTTTAAAAACGTTTAATACAAGGTGTGCAGTCCGCATTTTATCCTGACGGCGGAATCAATTTGTCCAATTAAGTAGAGTGTCCAATGGCAGTTCATACCAATTCTGAAGAGAGCCGCATCCTCCGCACATTAGTGCCCCTGGCGACTTTTCCAAGCGCTGCATTTGCAGAATTGTGCATGAATATAACGGTGGAGCAAGTTCAAGACGGGGCGATATTCAAAAAAGGGGATACGGATACTCATTTGGTCTACCTGTTAAATGGCAGTGTTACGCTTCAGTCCGAAAGGCTAGTCGTTGAGGTGATTACCTCAGAAAGTGAATCCGCCATATTTGCTTTGGCCCATCAAATTCCAAGAAAAATTGACGCAGTGGCTAATGGGGTGGCGCGTATTGTCCGGTTAGATGCATACGTCGTTAACAATCCGCCACCTGCCGTTTACCGGGAAGACCAAAGTTATACCATTATCGAAGAGTCAGGTGAAGATTCTGACGATTGGATGACGGCGTTATTGCGGTTGCCACTTTTTCAATCCCTGCCGCCTGCCAATCTACAGAAAATTCTTATCTCGTTGAAAACCGCCTATTATTCCGAAGGTGATATCATTATTGCTAACGGTAGCGTGGTAGATCATTTCTTCATCATAACAAAAGGCCAATGCCTGCTTTCCCGTAACTCATTGGAGGAGGGAGGCGAGATTAGGCTAGGCGCTGGTGAAAGTTTCGGCGAAGAATATTTGATTACCAATTATCCAGCTCAGGAAACGATAACTGCACTTTCCGATGTCAGCTTGATTCAACTGGAGAAAAAACATTTTTTGACGCAAATCAAAGGGCCAACACTCACATTTATCTCCCATGAAGACATGCCGGATGCGCTAGTGAATGGGGCTGTATTGGTGGATGTCCGCCCACAGCGCGATTACGAAAACCATAATCTTGACGGTAGCGCCAACATACCGTTGTTGTCGCTAAGGATGCGGATAGCGGAAATACCCAGGGGGAAACAGGTTATTGTGGCCTGCGCCAACGGCAAAGTGAGCGGGGCAGCGGCGTTTTTGTTGGTAAAGAACCGATTCAATGCCACGGTATTGAAGGGTGGCATGGGTATTGAAGAATCTGATACCGAAACGGGAGTCACCAATCCCGACATTAATCGACAAGACACATCCTCGCCCGACCAGTCCAATAATGTTATTGCGGATAAGGATGATAATTCAGATACGACAGCTTTCGGATTTGAAACCCAGTTTGAAACGTTAAAAGCTGAAAACGAAAGGTTAGCCCAATGTAATCGCGATCTTGAGGAAAGAAATCTAAAACTACAGGCCGAAAAAGAACAAGCCGAAAACGATTGTAGCGTTCTTACTCAGCAACTAGAAAAACTGAAAGAAATCTTGAATAGGTTCACAAAGCGGCAATAGCAGACTGGTCAATATGAACACCAATCAAAGTAGAGCAGGTTATGCTGCAACCTCTGGTTAAGGGTTCCGGCTAAGTATTGAGGTCAGGTATGCCTTTCCACAAATAGCAATTATTTGATTTTGCCTTCTTTGTAGATAACGTGCTTACGGACAACAGGATCGAATTTTTTGATTTCCATTTTTTCCGGCATCGTTTTCTTGTTTTTTGTGGTGGTGTAAAAGTGGCCGGTGCCTTCGCTAGAAATGAGTTTGATTTTATCGCGCATTGTTCAGTCCTCTTAAGCTATCGTGCCGTTTTTACGCAAATCCGCCAGAACAGCGTCTATGCCTTTTTTGTCGATGATTCGCATACCTTTGGTTGATACCCTTAGGCGAACCCAACGGTTTTCACTTTCAACCCAAAATCTGTGGTGTTGCAGGTTGGGGAGAAAGCGTCTTTTAGTTCTATTGTTAGCGTGTGATACGTTATTACCTACAACAGGGTGTTTGCCTGTTACTTGACATACTCTGGACATGATTAGCCTCTAGCTGGGTGCCTGGATTCAAATTTAGCCCTTCTTTATACCAAAAATTCTTTTCAAGGTAAATAACAATCTATAAAATGAAGCGAACAATCACTCAAATCATTATGGAAAGACAGCAATGCCAATAAAGTTCGGCATGGTCATGGATCCCATCGACCGCATCAACATTAAAAAAGACACCAGCTTCGCCATATTACTCGAAGCCCAGGCCAGAGGCTGGGAACTACACTATATGGAACTAGCCAGTCTTTATCTAAGGAACGGTAAGGCCTACGCCAAAACCCGGACACTAGTGGTGCAACGTGATGAAGAACAATGGTTCCGGTTTGTTGCCGAACAGGACATGGCGCTGGACACACTTGATGTTATCATTATGCGAAAAGACCCGCCGTTCGACCAGGAATATCTCTATGCGACCTATCTGCTGGAACGGGCTGAAAACGCTGGCGTGTATGTTATCAACAAACCGCAGTCCTTGCGTGATGCGAATGAAAAGCTGTTTACGACGTGGTTTCCGCAATGCTGCACTGAAACCTTAGTTACCAGGGATTCGCATAGAATTAAGGATTTTTTGCATGAACTGGGTGAAATTATTGTCAAACCATTAGACGGCATGGGCGGAGTATCCATTTTTTATATCCGTGAAGGCGACCCTAACCTGAGCGTGATCTTGGAAACGATGACCCAGCACAACAGCCGTTCTGTGATGGCGCAAAAATATCTACCAGAAATAAAAGACGGCGACAAACGCATATTGATGGTTAATGGGGAGCCAATCCCTTATTGCCTAGCACGGATACCCGCAAAAGGCGAAAGCCGGGGTAATCTGGCGGCTGGGGGTACTGGCGAGGGCAGGCCGCTGACCGAGCAAGACCGCTGGATTGCCGGACAGGTAGGGCCAACGCTGCGGGAGAGAGGCCTGGCTTTTGTGGGTTTGGATGTCATTGGGAACACCCTGACCGAAATCAATGTCACCAGTCCAACGTGCGTCCAGGAATTGGACAAACAGTTTGGCCTGAACATTAGCGGCCAGTTGATGGATTATATTGAAATAGCCCTGAAATGATGGCGAATCAATCGGTTTTCAATTCAACGAGTTCTGTGGCTAACAATGACCGGTTATTAGTCGCCTTATTTGTTGCAGTTATTGTGCACATGATTGTTGTGCTTGGCATCCGTTTTAGCGAACCTAATCCACCTGTCCAAAACAGTCGTTCGATTGATGTTACCCTGGTCTATACGCCCGCCAAAAAGGCACCTAAAAAAGCAAAGTTTTTAGCGCAGGATAATCAGGTTGGCGCTGGCGAAAAACTTCATAAGCCCCAACCGCCTGCGCAAAGGATTGCCAGCCTAGGTAACAGTCAAAACAAACAGGAAGATAAAAGCGAACAGGAACAAGCAGAACCTAAAGCCAAACAGAAACTCATCACACAGGAAAATGCGACCACGAAAGTCGCTACTGAAAAGCGGCCTGAGACTACAGATGATACAGAAAAGCGTCCGCAGTTGACTGCGGAAGCCATACAGCAGCAGATCACGCAATACGGGGCTGAAATCAGGCTCAAACAACAAAGTTCCGATCAGGCTAAAATAAAATTTGCTAATTCCGTAAGCGCCCATCAATATGTTGCGGCGCAATATGTAAAAGACTGGGAGCGAAAAGTCGAACGCACGGGGAATTTGAATTATCCCGCAATCGCTGCAAAGAAAAATTTTTCGGGTGCATTGACCATGGATGTCGGGATAAAAGCGGATGGCAATATTTACAGTATGCGCATATCCCAGTCTTCGGGTTACCCCGAACTTGATGAAGCGGCGAAAAGAATTGTCAAGATGAGCGCCCCTTTCCCGGCGTTGCCCAGCGACCTGCTCAAGGAGCTAAATGTTTTGGTCATCACCAGAAAATGGAAATTTTCCGATGAATCGGGAATGACTACGCCATAATAGTATCTACCATCAGCGAAATCGGATACTCCAAAATGAGCAAAGAAAACTACCTCAATAATCAATTCATAATTGCCATGCCCGGCTTGATAGACCCTATGTTTCATCATACGGTCACTTTCTTGTGCCAGCACACCAAGGAAGGCGCTTTGGGGATTGTGATTAACCGGTCTGCCGAGATGAAACTGGGTGAAATATTTAAACAAATGGAGATTCCCGTCAGCTCCTTGGCAGCAGCGGAAACTCCGGTGTTTGCGGGTGGGCCGGTGCAGCAGGATAGGGGGTTCGTGGTGCATACCGCTTGCGGGGGGTGGGATATGACGTTGCCGGTTTCGGAAGACATTTCCCTGACAACGTCCCGCGATGTGATAGAGGCCATTGCGGCCGGGGAAGGCCCCGAACAGTACTTGGTTGCCCTGGGTTATGCGGGGTGGAGTGAAGGGCAACTGGAAAAAGAAATATTAAGTAATTCCTGGTTAAATACGCCCTGTGCCAAACAAATCCTGTTTGGTACCCCAGTAAGCCAGCGCTGGAATGCCGCAGCCAGCCAAATAGGCATTAATATTAATCAGTTGACCACGCCGGCAGGTCATGGCTGACACTGTGGGTTACCCTGTGAGACCAGACCCATTACAAATCAAAACGCTAGACGAGACCTATTTGGGCTTTGACTTCGGTAGTAAAAAAACAGGGGTTGCGGTCGGACATTTATTGACAGGCATCGCAAATCCGCTACAGACCTTACGTTCAATCAACCAAAATCCGGATTGGGAAAGTATAGGCAAACTCGTCAAGGAATGGCGGCCTGCTGGTCTAGTCGTTGGCATTTCCAGACAAAGCGATGGCTCAGATAACCTCATTACACCGCGTATGTTAAAATTTTGTCGGCAACTGGAAGGCAGATACCATTTGCCAGTATATCAGCAGGATGAAGCCTTATCCACATTTGAAGCCAAGCAATTGTTATTTGAAGAGGTTAACGTAAGCGCAACAAAATTGTGGGCAGTCCAGGACCAACTGGCGGCGCAGCTTATTTTGCAGACTTGGCTTAATGACAATACATTAAAATGACCGTTAACAGACTCGACGTTTCTGGTTTGCTGGACACGCTGGAAACGAAATTAAAACAGGCCATTGCCGAAAGGCAATTGACTGATCCCTTGATGATAGGCATCCGTACCGGCGGGGTATGGATCGCCGAAAAGCTGTACCAGCGTTTAGCCATCAAGCAACCCTTGGGATTACTGGATATTTCATTTTACCGCGATGATTTTTCGCAAATCGGGGTCAATCCCAACGTAAAACCCAGCCAGTTACCGGCACAGGTTGAAGGCCGCAACATAATCCTGGTTGATGATGTTTTTTATACCGGGCGGACCATTCGTGCCGCGTTGAATGAGATTTTCGATTATGGCCGTCCAAGACAGGTTTTATTGGCGGTGTTGATAGAACGTGACGGCAAGCAAATGCCTATCAGCCCTGATTGTGTTGGTATTAGTATCACATTAGATGCGGGCCAACGCATAAAGCTGACCGGCCCTGAACCCCTGGCTATTGAAATACAAACTGTTGATGCGGCTGCGTAGTGATGTCCAAAAACCTGCAATTAAATTTAGAGGGCAAACTTAAACACTTTCTGACCATTGAAGGGCTGGACAAACAGATACTGATAGAAATCCTGGATTTGGCGGAGTCCTTTGTCGGCATGACCGACCAGCGGATTAAAAAAATACCTCTTCTGCGCGGCAAAAGTATCGTCAATTTGTTTTTTGAAAACAGTACGCGTACGCGCACCACTTTTGAGCTTGCAGCCAAACGCTTGTCAGCGGACGTGTTGAGCATGAGCATTGCGACCTCATCAACCTCCAAAGGCGAAAGCCTGCTGGATACCATCCGAAATCTGGAAGCGATGTATGTTGACATGTTCGTTGTCCGTCATGGCATCAGCGGCGCAGCGCACTTTATTGCCCAGCATACCGCCCCCCATATCAGCGTCATCAATGCCGGTGACGGCCAACACGCCCATCCCACCCAGGCCATGCTGGACATGTTTACCATACGCCAGATAAAAAAAGATTTCTCAAGCTTGAGAGTCGCCGTTGTTGGCGACATCTTGCATTCCCGGGTTGCCCGTTCAGATATTCAAGCGCTGAATACTTTGGGTGTCGCCGAAGTCCGGGTCATTGCGCCCAAAACTTTGCTGCCAGCGCAGGTTGAAACAATGGGTGTCACAGTTTCGCACAGCCTCGCCGACGGCCTGAAAGATATTGATGTGATTATCATGCTGCGGCTGCAAAAAGAACGGATGAGTGCCGCGTTGTTACCCAGTGAAACCGAATATTTCAAATGTTTTGGGCTTACCGAAGATAGGCTGAAAATTGCAAAGCCCGATGCGATTGTGATGCATCCAGGGCCTATTAACAGGGGCGTGGAAATCGATTCAAAAGTGGCGGATGGCCCGCAATCGGTCATCCTCAAACAAGTGAGTAACGGCATTGCCATACGCATGGCGATCATGGCGATGGCTATGCAAAAGCAGAGAGCTACGTGACGTAATGGTGATGGCTCATATACACATCAATGACTGCAGGATTATCGACCCTGCCAACAAGATAGACCATATCGGCTCTGTCTATGTTATTGATGGCAAAATCAGTTCCGTAACGCATGAACCCGCTGGTTTTAGGGCGGACAAAGTGATTGATGCTAGAAATCAAATTGTCTGTCCAGGCTTTATCGACTTAAGCACAAGGCTACGTGAACCAGGACAAAGCCGCAAAGCCACTTTCGCCAGTGAAACAGCCGCCGCAGCCGCAGCAGGTATTACCACGCTGTGCTTACAGCCAGACACAATTCCCGTTATCGATGCCCGTGCTGTTGCCGAGCTTATAAAAGATCAGGCAGAAAAATGCGGCTATCAACAAATTTTGCCGATAGCCGCACTCACCCAAAAACTGGAAGGGACAGAATTAAGCGCAATGCAAGCGTTGAAACAGGCAGGGTGTGTGGCAGTCAGTAATGCCAATCAGCCCGTGAAAAACCTGCTGATACTCAGGCGGGCAATGGAATATGCCGCCAGCCATGAGCTGTTGTTTATCTACCGGCCTAACGATGTCTGGCTGGCAAATAACGGTTGCGTCCATGAAGGCGTACTTTCCACCCGTTACGGCCTGCCCAGTATTCCCGATGCCGCCGAAACTATCGCTTTGGCACAATGCCTGGAACTGGCCGAGTTGACCGGTTGCCGGGTACACTTCGGCCAGTTAAGCAGCAGACGTTCAGTGATCAAACTCTATCAAGCCAAAAAATATGGCTTGGCAGTTAGCGCCGATGTCGCTATCCACCAGCTACACCTGACTGAGGACGATATTATCCCTTTCGATAGCGCCTATCACGTCCAGCCGCCCTTCCGTTCGAAACAGGATCAAGAATCCCTGCGTGTAGGCTTGTCTAGCGGAACTATCGACTGTATTTGCTCCGATCATCAACCGCACGATCTTGTTGCCAAACTGGGCGCTTTCCCAGAAACAGAACCTGGTATTTCATCCTTGGAAACCGTGCTGCCTTTAATGCTTAAGCTGGTAAACCAACAAGCCATAACTTTAGAACAAGGCATCGCCGCGCTAACCCAAAAGCCCGCGCAGATACTACAGCTTGACAGTGGCGCTTTAACGCCCGGTTTTGCCGCCGATATCTGTATTTTCGATCCTGTGCAAGATTGGCAGGTTAATTCGGAAAACTGGCGTAGCCAGGGAGTCAATACGCCGTTTTGGGGACAGGTTTTTAAAGGCCGGGTAAGCCATACACTGCAAGCAGGTAAGGTTATTTACAGTCAGGTTGCTTTTGCATAAATTAAGGGATAACCACGAAGAACACAGAGGACACGAAGCTCTCAAAGGTATGGAATAATACAATTATTTTCTTCGTGCTCTTCGTGTCCTCTGTGATTAATTTTTTTGTGACGTACGGAGCAGCCTAATTGTTACGCCTGCCGCGTTTGACACTGACAAACCACTCCTAGAATTGCCAACTTCACGATACATCTAAACACAAATGGGTATCATCAGAAAACTTGCCTCACAAACGGCTATCTATGGGCTTAGCAGTATCTTCGGGCGTTTCCTCAATTACCTGTTGGTGCCGCTGTACACCTATTATTTCTCTGCCGAGGAATACGGGGTGGTGGCGGAGTTCTACGCTTATGCCGGGTTTTTTTCCGTGGTGCTGCTGTTCGGGTTTGATACCGGCTATTTCCGTTTTCGTGACAAAGGGCTGATAGGCGGCGATAAGGCTTACGCAACGGCTTTATGGTTTATCCTGTTGGTGAACCTGGGTTTTTTTCTACTGATTTTGTCGATTAACCCCTGGCTATCTAATCTTTTACATTATTCGGAACATCCCGAGTACGTCCTTTGTTTTAGCTTGATACTGATCCTGGATTCCATCTCGTCAATACCGTTTGCCCGGCTTCGCGCAGAAAATAAAGCCTTTCGATTTGTCGGCATCAAGATTATTGAAATTTTGATTACAATAGGATTAAGCCTGTTTTTTATCAAGTATTGCCCCAAACTCTACGCCGATAAAACCTATCCCTTGATTGTTAAATTCTACGACCCGGCTATCGGCGTGGGCTACATCTTTATTGCTAACCTGATAGCCAGCGTGTGCAAATTTATAATGCTAACGCCGCAATTGTTGGGCCTACGTTGGGGATTCGATAAATCCTTATTCAGCCGTATGCTCCGCTATTCCCTACCGATGGTGGTAATAGGATTTGCAGGCATCATCAACGAAATGCTTGACCGCGTTCTCCTCAAACAATTGCTACCATACGATTTATCGACCAACATGAAAATGTTGGGAATATACGGCGCTTGTTACAAATTGTCCATTTTGATGTCCTTATTCATTCAAGCTTTCCGGTTTGCCGCCGAACCATTTTTCTTTTCCTATGCGGGAAATACCGATGCCCGGATCATTTATGCGAAAGTGCTGCGGTATTTCGTGGTTTTCTGCGTCTTTATCTTTTTACTGGTCACCTTATTCATTGATTTCTTTAAATACTTTGTAGGGCCAGAATTCCGTTCAGGATTGGATGTAGTGCCAATATTGCTGCTAGCCAATTTGTTCCTGGGCATCTATGTCAACCTGTCCATCTGGTACAAACTGACTGACCGCACCTTGATCGGCGCGTTCGTGTCCTTATGCGCGGCGGCGCTGACGATTTACTTGAATATCAGGTGGATTCCCATCTACGGTTACACAGGTTCCGCCTGGGCGCACCTGATCGGCTATTCTGGTATGGCTTTGGTGTCTTATGTGCTTGGCCGGATTTATTATCCGGTCAATTATGATGTTCTTAGGATTTTGGCATATATAGTCTTGGGGTTAGGACTTTATCAGGCTAATTTGCAATTACAGGCGATTGCTTTTTGGCCGCCTGTTTTGTTGGCGGGGGCGTTGTTGATGCTTTATTTGCTGATTGCTGGGCTTTTTGAAAGTCGTCAAATGAAGTGCTGAACGAAGGGAAGCGCATCGTTCGCGATTGATGCGCCTCGTGCCTCGGTACATCTTATTTCACTTTTCTGTTAGCAATAATTACCCAGCACCTCATGGGTGTTGTACCATATTGCTCGCAACTAACGCATGTGCCTGAGTTCGTAGTTTCCCTGCCAAAGTAAACGGTATCCCTCAAGCGCCAACAATTACTGGAGCAATGAATGACGGTAGGTTCGGAAGAATTTAAAAAGGCCATGCAACTGTGGGCTAGCGGAGTTGCTGTGGTCACCTCACAATCGGAAAAATTTGGTGTCCGTGGCATGACAGTGACCGCGTTCTCCAGCGTTTCCGCCGAGCCGCCGCAAATTTTGGTGTGCCTTAACCAATCGGTGGATACCGGAGAAGGGATTGATGAAAATCAACGCTTTGCCGTGAATATTTTGAATGACCGGCAGCAGGACGTTTCCAATCAATTTTCCGGTGGCAGCAGCCAGGAAGAACGGTTTGCAAATACCGCATGGCATGTTGGCACCACAGGTGTACCGATCCTGAACGAGAGCCTAATGTCGCTGGAATGTAAGGTCATGGAAAAGGTTCGTGCCGGTACGCACTGGATCATTATTGGCGAGGTTCTTGCCTCTAATTGCCGGTCGGGCGAACCTTTGTTGTATTTTCGTGGCAATTATCGGCAACTTGCAGATAGCCTGAGCGAAAACACCGCTTCTGTGGATTAGTTTTCACTTATCGCCAACCTTTATTCGTATTTTTCAGTGCCGCAACAAATTTATACGGTCAGCCAGCTTAACCGAGAAACCGGGCAGTTACTCGGCGAGCATTTTTTGTCGATTTTTGTCGAAGGGGAAATTTCAAATCTAAGCATCCCCTCATCCGGGCATTGTTATTTCTCGCTAAAAGACGCCAATGCCCAAGTACGTTGTGCGATGTTCCGTGGTCATCAACGCAAACAGCCGTTCAAGCCGAAAAACGGCAAACAGGTTGTCGTCAAGGCACAGGTCAGCCTGTACGAACCCAGGGGCGATTACCAGCTTATCGTTGAATACATGGAGGAAGCGGGCAATGGCTTATTACGCAGGGCGTTTGATGCACTCAAACTAAAATTATCGGAAGAGGGGCTGTTCTCGTCAGCGCACAAAAAAAACCTGCCTATCCTGCCCAAAACGATAGGCATCATCACCTCACCATCGGGTGCCGCCATCCGGGATATTCTGACGGTGTTGCGACGGCGTTTTGCTGCCGTCCCCGTCATCATCTATCCGGTTGCCGTGCAAGGCGAAAATGCCAAATACGAGATTTCAAAGGCGATAGGCACGGCTAACACGCTTAAACAATGCGATGTGCTCATTCTTGCACGGGGTGGAGGCTCACTGGAAGACCTGTGGGCGTTTAATGAGGAAATGGTTGTCAGGGCAATATATGCCAGTCAAATTCCGGTTATTTCCGGTGTCGGCCATGAAACCGATGTGACGATTGCCGATTTTGTTGCCGACCTGCGTGCCGCAACACCGTCTGCGGCAGCCGAACACGCCACGCCAGATCAACAGCAGTGGCTAAATAAATTCAATGAATTAGAAGCGCGGTTGCAACAACACCTGCAACGGTTACTTAGGCAGCAACAACAAAAAATCGACTGGTTAACCGGACGTTTGCAACAACAACATCCCAAGCAAAAACTGACCCGCAACCAGCAACGGCTGGATGAACTGGAAATCAGGTTAAAAAAAGCGGCCCAGCTTAGGTTGGCTCACGATCAGCATATCATTGAAACCACAATAGCCCGGTTATGGCAACACTCGCCAATGTCAACTGTCCGTCGGAATCAGCAACAGCAAACTTATTTAAGCGAACGCCTTATCACCGCTGTAAACACTCGCCTTAAACAATTAAACCAGCGTTTACTTAACGCCAGCCAAACCTTACATGCGGTGAGTCCTTTGGCTACCTTAAGCCGAGGTTACGCGCTGGTTACCGGGCAGGCTTCTGGGCAAATCATCAGGGCTATCGACCAATTAAAGCCTGGTGACAGCGTAATAACCCAGCTCGCAAAAGGGCATTTTACCAGTCAGGTTGATGAGTTGTTTAAAGAGTAAACAACTGAGGCAAGACAGCTTTGGTAGACACAGAGTATTTCTTGGCTCTCATGAGCTTTGAGGCTAGAATACCAACTGACCGTTTCCGGCAATTGACTGGATAATGGCTTTTTAACCAACCTAAAGGGAGATAATCTATGAGCCTGAATTACACCGAAGAAGAATTGAACTTGCTAGCCAACACCCCTCACATCATCGGTGCTGCGATGGCGTTTGCTGGCAGCAGCGGACTGTTTGGCACAGGAAAAGAAATGTTCGCCAACGCACAAGCCGTTATGGCCGGTATTAAAGATTATCCCAACAACGCGCTGATTCAGGCGGTATTGCCCAATGTTCAGGGCGGTGCTTCGGATGCTATGGATAAAATGAAAAAAGTTCGTGATTGGGGCGTGGCGCGTATGAAAGCCAAGGGCGTTAACTCTGCCGAGAAATTTCAAGCGGAAGCTGTGGAAGATTGTAAGGCAGTGGCTGCATTGCTGATAGCCAAGGCAACCCCTCAAGAAGCAACGGAATACAGGCAATGGGCGATGTCTATTGCGGAAAAAGTGGCCATGACAACCACCGAAGGCAGCTTCCTGGGTTTCGGCGGTGAACGTTTCAGCGCCAACGAAAAACAATTATTTAGTGAGATTGAAAAAGCGATGGGTACACAAAGCCTCTTGGCTTAGCTGTTCCCTTTTTTCAGTTAAGCTCAAGGGCGTATTACGCCGAGCCCATAACACTATCAAAACGGATAGATCGCGTATGTTGCGCGGCTAATCCGCCGTACGGACATATATTCTTCAAGTCCGTTACACTTCATCTCGGCTACTTGCCAAGCCCTCATTATTCCAACGAAAGAATAAAATCCCACTGCTCCTTGCTGACTGGCATTATGGATAAGCGGGTACCGCGTCTTACCAAAGACAGATCGGAAAGTTCCTGTTTTTGTTTGAGTTCGGTCAAGGTAATGGTGCGGGATAAGGTCTTGATGTATTTGACATCCACCATCATCCAAGTAGGTTTGGCAGGGTCGCTTTTAGGATCGAAGTGTTTATCGTGAGGGTCAAAAGCAAGAGAATCGGGATAGCCTTCCCTGACCACTTCCATAATCCCGACGATACCGGGTTCAGCGCAGTTGGAATGATAAAAGAATACCTGATCGCCCCGCTTCATTGCATCCCGCATCATATTCCGCGCCTGATAATTGCGCACCCCATCCCAATGTTCGGTTTGGTTCGGCCTGTTGATGAGATCATTGATACTGAATGCTTCCGGCTCTGATTTCATTAGCCAGTAATTCATGCCGTCTCCATATTTCATTTATGAGAACTTGTAAAAATAACCTATTCCTACTGGGTGATAGTTGGTGAGGAAGCGTAAATAATCCTAAGAATCAGTTAGATTTGATGTTTCCGCGCTACCGTAGGGGCAATCCCTTGTGGTTGCCCGGATAACCACGGGGTTTCCCTGAACCACAGGGCTTCCCTGATAACCACAAGGGGTTGCCTGGGCAGGCACAAGGCCTGCCCCTACAGATTTGGGTGATTGTACAATGCCTTGATATTTCTTGGTTCAAAGCTAATCTGACAGTCACTGATTTTCAGAATGTCAGTCGTTTATTCACCCTTTAATTTTCTTTCCAATTCCGCATGGCTAATATGACGGACATCTTCGCCCTTAATCATGTAGACCAGATGCTCACAAATGTTGCAGGCATGGTCGCCAATCCGTTCCAGTGAGCGCACGGTCCACAGGACATTGAGAGTCCGGGTAATATTTCGGGGGTCTTCCATCATATACGTTATCTGTTGCCTTATGATGCTGGCATATTCCCGGTCTACGTTTTCATCTTTGCCGGTTATTGCCGATACTTGCTCGATAGTCATTCGGGCAAATGCGTCCAATGCGTCATGCAACATATCCTTGACCAAATCTGCCATGTGCTGTATTTCATAATACGGGGGGTCGTTCTTGTTGCCTTCCATATCCGATAGATAAATTGCCATTTTGGCAATATGTTCGGCGAGGTCGCCGACCCGTTCCAGCTCATTAATGATTTTAAGTACGGTCAACAATAACCTTAAATCGAAAGCAGTAGGCTGACGCAGCGCTAAAATCTGCATACATTCCCGGTCTAGCGCTATTTCCAGGGCATCAATTTGGTTATCCTTCTTGATAACCTGTTCCGCCAATTCCTGGTCGGTAGTGGTAAAAGCCTTAATTGCCAGCTCGATCTGCTCCTCAACCATGCCCCCCATAGTTAATACATGGTTGCGAATATCTTCGAGTTCCTTGTTGAATTGTCCAGAGATATGGTGCCCTATGTTGGTGTTGTCCATCTGCGTTCTCCTGATTAACCGTACCTGCCGGTGATGTAGTCTTCGGTCTGTTTCTTTTTGGGGTTGGTGAATAATTGGCTGGTGTTGTCTATTTCAATCAACTCCCCCATGTACATGAATGCAGTATAGTCGGAAACCCGTGCGGCCTGTTGCATATTGTGCGTAACGATAACGATGGTATATTTTTCTTTGAGCGCGTTAATCAGTTCTTCAATTTTTAGTGTTGAAATAGGGTCTAATGCCGATGCGGGTTCATCAAGTAACAACACCTCGGGTTCTATGGCAATCGCCCTGGCAATGACCAAACGTTGCTGTTGCCCTCCGGAAATGCCTAAGGCATTATCATTAAGCCGGTCTTTCATCTCGTCCCAAAGCGCAGCACTCCGCAAGGCATTTTCAACGGTCTCATCCAGGGTTCGCTTGTCGTTGACACCTTGTATGCGTAGGCCATAGGCAACATTTTCAAAAATCGATTTCGGGAAGGGGTTGGGTTTTTGGAATACCATCCCCACGCGCCGCCGTAATGCCGCTACGTTGACCGATTTATCATAGATATTTTCATTATCCAGCAGGATCTTGCCGTTGATTTTTGCGCTGTCCACCAGGTCGTTCATGCGGTTAATGCAACGCAGCAGTGTTGATTTCCCACAACCGCTAGGCCCTATATAGGCCGTCACCCGCTGTTTGGGTATTTCCATATTGATATTATGCAGGGCTTGCTTTTGCCCATAATACAGGTTGAGATTTTCTATCTTGATGGAAATCTCGTTTTGTCCTGGATTATTATCACGGCCACGTAAAATTGAATTCATGTCAATTGCGTGGGTACGACCTTGTTCTGTTGCCATTTTTTAATCTTCCAATGCCCGATATTTTTCCCGCAAATTGTTTCTGATAACAATCGCGGTTAGATTAAGCCCAACAATCACCAAGACCAGCAATAATGCCGTTGCATATACCAAAGGCCGCGCCGCTTCGACATTAGGGCTTTGAAAACCGACATCGTAAATATGAAAACCGAGGTGCATGAATTTCCTGTCTAAATGGACAAAAGGGTAATTCCCATCCAGAGGTAGTGTGGGCGCCAGTTTGACCACGCCGACCAACATCAATGGCGCCACTTCACCCGCCGCCCTGGCAACCGCCAGGATGAGTCCTGTCAATATGGCAGGACTTGCCATGGGTAAAACGGTGCGCCATAAGGTTTCAAGTTTGGTGGCGCCCAATGCCAGACTGCCTTCGCGTATGGATTTTGGAATGCGTGCCAAGCCTTCTTCGGTGGCGACAATCACGACCGGCAAAGTCAGCAGTGACAGCGTGATGGATGCCCAGAGTATTCCTGGCGTTCCATAAACGGGAGCAGGTGAGGCTTCTGGATAAAATAAGCGGTCGATATTGCCGCCCAGAATATAAACAAAAAACCCCAGGCCGAACACGCCGTATACCACAGAGGGAACACCCGCCAGATTGTTTACCGCAATCCTGATCAATCGTGTGGTAAAGCCCTGTTTAGCATATTCACGCAGGTAAACCGCCGCGATAACACCAAAGGGGGTGACGATAATTGACATGATAACCACCATCATCACCGTACCGAAGATAGCCGGAAAAATACCGCCTTCGGTGTTCGCTTCGCGTGGGTCATCCGCCAAAAATTCACCCAGCTTGTTGAAATAATGGCCTATTTTATCGAACATGTTCATGTTATTCGGTTGATAAATCCTGACTACTTTGTTCAGAGGAATATCCACTTCAGCGCCACCGTCTGTTTTTGCCACCAGACTGGCGCTTCTGCTTTTTTGATATAAGGCTCTCAGTTGCACCTGGTACTCTTTGT
>NZ_JBKKBJ010000255.1:0-7232 GCF_046714055.1 Methyloglobulus sp.
ATAAAACGAGGGAAGCAGGACGGCTGGGGCAGCCGCAGGCATTGGCGGTCGCGTTAAGTTTTTGCCGCTTGCTTGGGCTGGGATGCCCAAAACAAGCTTTCGCAAAAATAGCGACTCCCTTCGTTTATTGCAAGCTAAGTTTCACAATTGATGCCACCAACAAAGATCAAGATTGCACGGACGTACAGCTTGTAAATTGTATGGCCGTAAGTGCGGATACCGGTCACGGTCACGGGTTCAGTCGGATGAGAAACCAGTTCTTAACTTCGAATATAGCAGCAAAATCATATATTGAAGGCAGATCAGATGATTTCGAGGTTAAGGAAGTAGCCAGTGTAATTACGTTCACCCTTCCGGAGCCTTGTACCGCTTAGGTTGGGCTAGGTAACGAAGCCCAACGCATGAATGTCACAATTGTTGGGGTTCACAAGTTCGCCCTAAGCAACGAGAAATCAACTAACTAATCCGCCTAGCCAGCATCCCACCCGCCGAGGCCCTGACCGCGCAGAACTTGAATTCCGGTATTTTTGCGGAAGGGTCTAGCGCATCGTTGGTGAGCAAGTTGGCATTGGCTTCGTTATAGCAGAATGCCATGAACACATTACCTTTTTGCATAGCATTATCTGAGCGGGCATAAGCGGTAATCTTGCCTCGCCGTGACTCTATAGTAATCAGTTCTCCCGCTGCGACACCCAGATTGCTCAAGTCTTCTGGATTAAGATTAACCACGGGATCGGGTTCAATGGCATCCAAGGTAACCGAATGGCGCGTCATGCTGCCTGTATGCCAGTGTTCGAGCTGGCGACCGGTGATGAATACCAGAGGATAATCATCATCAGGCAACTCGTCAGCGTGGATATATTCGGCAGGGACAAACTTGCCCCTGCCCGATGGCGTTGGGAAACCATCAGTAAAGATAATCGGTTGTCCAGGGTCACCAACGTTTTCCAGCGGATAAGTCAAAGAGTCTTCACGTTCAAGCCGTTCCCAGGTCATCCCTGCAATACTGGTCATCGCCTGACGCATTTCATTGAATACATCTTCAGGGCCGCTATAATTCCAGTTACAACCCAAACGGTTAGCCACTTCCTGAATAATCCAAAGATCTTGTTTGGCCTCGCCGGGCGGATTAACCGCTTGTCTTCCTATTTGCACCCGCCTGTCGGTGTTCGAAAAGGTTCCGGTTTTTTCGTAGAACGTCGAAGCAGGCAGGATCACATCTGCAAAACCGGCAGTTTCTGTGAGGAAAATGTCCTGAATAACTAAATGTTCCAGTGCCGCAAAGGCTTCGCGTACATGGTTCTGGTTGGGATCAGACATGGCAGGATTTTCACCTTCAACGAACATGCCAAACACTTCGTGGTGTAAAATTGCATGTATCATTTCCACAGTGGTCAAGCCGCGTTTTGAATCCAGTTTGACGCCCCATAATTTTTCATACTTGGCCTGATAAGCGGGATTATCAACAGGCTCGTAATCAGGATAAACCATAGGAATCAGGCCCACATCGGATGCGCCTTGCACGTTGTTTTGTCCGCGTAATGGGTGCAAACCGGTACCCGGCCTGCCAATTTGCCCCGTCATCAAAGCCAAGGCAATCAAACAGCGGGCGTTATCTGTGCCGTGTATGTGCTGGGATATGCCCATACCCCAAAAGATCATGGAAGCTTTTGAAGTTGCGTAAAGTCTGGATACTTCACGTATCGTATTGGCATCTATGCCGCAAATGGGCGCAACATAGTCAGGCGAATAGTGTTTGAGATGTCCGCGCATAGCCTCAAAACCTTCGGTGTATTTGGCAATATACTCATCATTTTGTAGGCCTTCTTCAAGAATAACGTACATAAGACTATTAAGCAGCGCGACATCGGTATCGGGGCGGAACTGCAAAACGTGGCTGGCATATTTGGCTATATCCGTCCTGATGGGGTCAATCAGGATGATCTTCGCACCTTTTGCGGCGGCATTTTTCATGAACGTAGCGCCAACCGGGTGGTTAACCGTTGGATTTGAGCCGATGATGATAATGACTTCGGCCTTAGCCACATCAGCAACTGGATTGGATACCGCACCGGAACCTATACATTCCAGTAGCGCAACCACGGATGAAGCGTGGCAAAGCCGGGTGCAATGATCGACATTATTCGAACCAAAACCCGTACGCACCAGTTTTTGGAACAGATAAGCCTCTTCATTGCTGCCTTTAGCCGAACCTAAACCGGCAAGGGCTTTTTTACCTTTTTCATCGCGGATTTTTTTCAGTCCATTGGCTGCAAAATCCAGGGCTTCTTCCCAACTTGCCTCACGGAAAACGCTGTCCAAGTCTTTCGGATCAAGCAACGTCGTAGTCTTCGCCACGCCTACCCGCCTGATTAACGGCTTGGTCAAGCGCAATGGGTTGTCGATATAGTTAAACCCATAGCGGCCTTTCACACAAAGGCGCAGATGGTTAGTGAACCCGTCCCTGCCCTCGGTATACAATATCTTGTTATCCTTGATATGGTACTTGATCAGGCAACCCACACCGCAATAAGGGCAGGTGGAATCGACTGTTTTGTCAGGCACTTGCAAGCCCACGTTGTTCGCTGGCATCAGCGCACCGGTCGGACAGGCTTGTACGCACTCCCCACAACCCACGCAACTGCTCGCACCCATCGGATCGGCAATATCGAAAACGATTTCCGAATGGGCGCCACGGTTAGCGTAACCGATCACATCATTCATTTGCGATTCGCGGCAAGCCCTGACGCAGCGCGTGCATTGGATACAGGCATCCAGATTAACCGCAATCGCGGGGTGTGATAAATCGGCAACAGGCTGGGTGCGGCTTTTAAATCGAGGCACACCCACGTTCAACTTTTCCGCCCATAAATCCAGTTCTGAATCCAGCTTATAAGGTGATTTACCCTGCTCAGGCATATCTGACTTGAGCAATTCCAGCACCATTTTTTGCGATTTTATGGCCCGTTCGCTTTGTGCCTGGATTTTCATGCCTTCAGTTGGTGTACGGCAACAAGAAGGCGCCAGTACCCGTTCGCCGTCGATTTCCACCACGCACACACGGCAATTACCGTCTGGACGTAAGCTTTCCGTGTAACATAGATACGGGATTTCCTTGCCGTGCCGCTTGGCAATCTGCAAAATGGTTTCGCCCTGATATCCGGACATATTCTCGCCGTCCAGGGTAAAATTGATTTCGGGCTTGTTGATGTATTCTGGATTGGCAGCCATAGCTCTTACTCTCTTTACTTAGTGCTGAGGATTATTGCAATTCGTCCGGGAAGTATTTGATCACGCAACGCAACGGGTTGGGCGCAGCCTGTCCTAAACCGCAGATGGAGGCATCGACCATAACGGATGACAGTTCTTCCAACAAATCCTTATCCCACACATCCTGCTCCATCAGGCTTACGGCTTTAGCCGTACCCACCCGGCACGGAGTGCATTGTCCGCAGGACTCGTCCTCGAAAAATTTCATCGCATTCAAGGCCAGTTGTCTGGCGCTATCGTGTTTGGAAAAAATAACCACGGCGGCTGAACCGATAAAACAACCGTATTTGTTCAAGGTATCAAAATCCAATGGGATATCGCCCATAAACGCTGGCAAAATCCCGCCGGATGCGCCGCCTGGGAAGTAGCCATAAAACTCGTGGCCTTCTAGCATACCGCCGCAATATTCGGCTATCAGTTCCCTTACCGTGATACCTGCCGGTGCCAGATGAACTCCCGGCTTGTTGACGCGACCTGATACGGAAAAAGACCGCAAGCCTTTACGTTCGTTCCTGCCGTGTGAGGTGAACCATTCCGGCCCTTTTTCAATAATGTCCCTGACCCAATAGCAGGTTTCCATATTGTGTTCCAGCGTCGGTCTGCCAAACAGCCCAACCTGGGCAAGAAAAGGCGGTCTCAAACGGGGCATACCGCGCTTGCCCTCAATAGATTCAACCATTGCCGATTCCTCACCGCATATATAAGCGCCCGCGCCTCGACGCAGGTGGATCGGCGGCAACTTATGCTCGGTTGAAGGTGGATTGTTTTGTAATGCAGCAATTTCTTTGGTCAGGATTTCCCGGCAACCCGCGTATTCATCACGCAGGTAAACATAAATTTCATCGCAACCCACTGTTAAGGCAGCGATAACCATGCCTTCGAGAAAACGGTGCGGGTCTTGTTCCAAGTAATGACGGTCTTTAAATGTCCCCGGCTCGCCTTCGTCTATGTTTACGGCCATCAGCCTCGGGCCAGCAAAACCCTTGACGATTCGCCATTTCTTACCAGCGGGAAAACCTGCGCCACCCAAACCGCGCAAACCGGAACTCTCCATTTTTTGCAGGATGCTTTCGGGTTCAATCTGCCCTTCCAGCAGGTTTTTAAGGGTCTGATAACCGCCGTCGGCCTTATATTGGGCTAAATTAATGTATTGCGTAATCTTGGCTTGTGTATCCTTGTTGTCCACAGCCGTTTTGACAGCTTCCGTGGTCGCATGGTCGATGGGATTTTGCCCCACTACCGCAACAGGCGCATGTTGACAACGGCCTACGCAGGGCACTTTTTGTACCCTAACCCCATCACCCAGGCCATTTTCCAAGTCATGAATCAAATCATGAGCTCCTGACATTGCACAGGCCAAAGACTCACAGACCCTGACCGTCAAAGCGGCTGGCGCTTGCTGTCCTTCCTTGACGACATCAAAATGGTGATAAAAAGACGCGACCTCAAAAACCTCGGCTGTTGCCAGATTCATTTCATGGGCAAGCGCGACCAGATGTTTGGTTGAAAGCTGCTGATACCTATCCTGAATTTTGTGTAAGTGTTCGATCAACAAATCCTTTTGCCGGGATTCCGAACCCAGCAGCGCCCGAACTTCCCGCAAAGAACCCAAGTCGATGGCGTGGCCTTTTGGCCCCTTACGTTTTTTCAGGTTAATCTGTTCAGGGGTGATCTTTATAACTGCCACACGCCATTTCCTCCGGGTTGTAGGGTTTTTGCCGATCTACTGCCAATCTCACGCCTTATTGACAACAATAATACAAGAGGCAATCTTATACAGTAATGGCAATAGCCGTTTCAAGTAGTCATTATAACGGTTTATAGACAACACAAAAACAGCTTATAGTTCAGCCTGATTAGAATTTTCCATAAAAACTGGATAAACGGTCTATATTTCTAGTTGATTGTAATCGTGATTTAAAAACAGTTTTTAAATTCAAGGAATATTGAAGCACTGCCAAACCCTGCAACCCTTTAATCAAGTTATGAATATTTCCGATTTCCGTGTTGAACCCGCCGATTATCAGGTCGATTTTGACGAACTTCGTACCTTGCGTGAAGCCGTGTTTATTGTCGAACAAAACATACCTAAAGAAGTGGAATTCGACACTGTTGATCCAGACTGTTACCACTTGATCGCCCGCGACAACCAGCATCAAGCCATCGGTACAGGCAGGCTGACACCTGACCATAAAATAGGCCGTATGGCTGTGCTGGAAACATGTCGTGGGAAAGGTGTCGGCGAAGCTTTATTGCTAGCCCTGATTGATAAGGCACTTAAATTGGGATGGACTGAGTTGATGCTCAATGCACAAACCACTGTGTCAGGATTTTACGGAAAATACGGTTTTGTCAAAGAAGGCGATGTTTTTATGGAAGCCAATATCTCTCATCAGATCATGAGGTTGTGTTTAGAACCGGTAAGCAAATCTAGCCGCCCTGTCCCAAAACCGCAAGACTCCTTAGTAGAAATCAGCGAGACCAAAACCTTGGAGGGCACGTTATCTGCTATCCTTCAGCTTATTGGCAAGGCACGCCGACAAATCTGCATCTATAGCCCAGATCTGGAACATGTTTTGTATGGACGGGCAGAGATTGTTGAAGCCCTCAAACAATTTGCTATTAACAGCAGTGGCGGCAACGTGCTGATTATTGTGCAAGATACCCTGGCGGTACGCAGCCAGCCACATCCTTTGTTGGATCTGGCGCAGCGGCTGCCGTCTGCATTTTTATTCCGCACACCCGTCGAGGCTGACGACCTGCAATATCCATCGGCCTATATTATTAATGACCGTGATGGTTATCTATTCCGTCAGCAAAGCAGCCATTATCGAGGTGTCTGGAGTCCGACCTTGCCCGCCCGTAACCGTCAACTCGCAGAAGAATTCGAGCGCGTGTGGC
Source organism: Methyloglobulus sp. (assembly GCF_046714055.1). Lineage (GTDB taxonomy): Bacteria > Pseudomonadota > Gammaproteobacteria > Methylococcales > Methylomonadaceae > Methyloglobulus. The sequence goes on from NZ_JBKKBJ010000255.1 coordinate 6,172, forward strand.
AACGTTGCCGACCCTGCACTGAGCTTCGGGCGTTAGGTTTGTAGCCATGAGCTAATCACTTTTCTTGATTGTCCAGCGATACTGGCGAAACCCTTTGTTCAACACGGATAACCGCCCTGTTAAGCACCGCGAGGTTGTTCTCTTCAACAATCTGTATGCCCATGGTGTAAAAAATAGGCATCCAGAGCGGATTGATTAACACCCCGCCCATCGCGCTTTTACCAAATCGTTTGAGATTTTTTAACGGGTTATAGGATTCGCTCAACGAACACATGGGTTGTTCAACAAAAACCCTGCAAATAGGATTCAATTTGGTCTGCTCAAAACTATTCAATTGTTCCAATGATGCCAGAAGTTTGCGTTCCATCGTGTGATAATTCATGCGTGCCAAGCTTGAGGTAATGGCAAACGTAAGGGCAACCAGAGGCAAAATGACAGTTGGTGGGGCAACAGGTGCGAATGAGGAAGACAACATGACGATACCCAAACCTAGCATGAGAATATCTTCGCCCCACTCCACATCCCGGTCAATACCTTTGACAACGGTGGCAGCGGTACAATTAGAATGACCCGTCAAATAATGTTGCTTTTGCTTCATGAATTTCTCCTACTGCAAGCTACTACTTGGTATAACTTTTACCTGGGTGTGTCAATAAGGGTTGTAGCACTTCATTTATGAGGGGCATTAGACTTAAAGAGAGGCAAAAACTCCCCATAGCCCGACTTTTCCAAGTCTTCCACAGGAATAAACCGTAACGCCGCCGAATTCATGCAATAGCGCAATCCCGTCGGTTTCGGGCCGTCATCAAACACATGGCCCAAATGCGAATCACCAAAATGGCTGCGTACTTCAGTACGTTTTGAAAATAATGAAAAATCATTCTTTTCGGTAATATGCTCTTTTACCAGCGGCTTGGAAAAACTCGGCCAGCCGGTGCCGGAATCGAATTTATCTAGCGATGAAAACAGCGGCTCCCCACTGACAACATCGACATATATCCCATCCCTTTTTTCGTCCCAGTACGTATTTTTGAACGGGGGTTCCGTACTTTCTTCCTGCG
>NZ_JBKKBJ010000256.1:0-20682 GCF_046714055.1 Methyloglobulus sp.
CGAAAGATACAGATTGGCATTAGCCCGCATGATGCGGAAATTAAACGAGTAAAGCCCCGTTGCAACGACAATGCCACTCAAGCTTGCCAAGCCCCACGTATTCGTACAGAACAGCAGTGAGTGCCCCTGCGGCATAACCGCCCAGAATAGCCAGAACCGCTCCCAGCATCGGTGAACCGAAATGGATCGAGCAACTGGCCGCGATGGCCGCTCCGAGCGGAAAGCTCCCTTCGATAGTGAGATCGGGAAAATCCAGTATTCGCAAACTGAGGTAAACCGAGAGCGCCAAGTAACAGTATAAAAGCGATTGGAGTAGCGCACTGTCAATAAATGTAGTGGCGGGCATTGGCAAGCCTTACTCAATGACTCTAATCGCGCGTTCGATAACCTTGGAAGGGATATCGACACCGATTTTCTTGGCGGTAATTTTGTTGACAAGGATTTCCTTTGCCAGAAAGCGGTTCATGGGTATGGTTTCAGGCTTTTCTCCTTTAAGGACGCGCATTGTCACTCTTGCGGTCTCCTTGCCGAAATCCGAATAGTTCACGGAAAGCCCCGCTAACGCACCTTTCTCGACGGATGCCTCATCCACTGCGAAAACCGGTATCTTCGCAGCGTTGGCCGCATCGAGCAGCGCTACAATCTTGTTGGTCACTACGCCATCCGCTCCGACGACTATGGCTTGTGGGCGGCGCTTTCGGGGCTGCTGAATCAATGCGTCGACCGCGCCGCGAACCTCCTCTTCCTTACTGACTGTCTGGCTGGAAAACTGGAACCGAGCGGTTTCCGCCAGCGCTCTCATGCGATCGTAACTGACTTGCGCATTCGGTTCGTCGGAATATACCATGCCGATACGTTTTATCTTGGGAAGGGTATCCTGGATCAGGGATAGCAAAAGATTGAAATCAACACCGTCGCTGAGTCCTGTTACGTTCGGGGATTGATCGGTAATCCCAATACTCTCGGGAAAGCTGACAAAGCTGAAAATAAGTGGATAGCGGCCATTGTTCTTTTCGAATAAGGGTTTTGTGGCTGGCGTGGTAAAGCTGACCAATACGGTTGGCTTGATATTCAACAACTCATCAGCAATCGCGGCGGCCTCGGCCGGATTGCCGTTGGCATTCAGGATCGTGACATTCCAGCCATTCTCCTTGATATATCCCCCTGCTATCAGTTCCGACATGAATCCATCGCGAACGGTGTTCAGAACAACATGATCAACGAAAGTTGAAATTCCAATGGTTTTATTCTGCTCCTTGGTAGGAGGAGGGCTGTAAACGGCTGATTCATACCTTGCGCGTATCCAGATTGCGGCTAATGTCAATAATGCCAGAACGAGAATAAACAAAGTGATTTTGCGAATTGAGAAAATTGAAATTGGCATACTATTGTCCCAAATGAAAATCGGAGGATATTTGGGCTCTCACCCTTTAATGAAGTCCCCACTTCCCGTTTAGATTGGAATCTGAAGTTTCCAAAAACGGTTCCCCAAGCTGGGCTAACAATAGGAAATCTAACCCCATAAGTCAAATTTTTTAATTTTAGCTCGTTTAGATCAAGCTTCGTAGAATGAGTCCCCAGCCACAGTTACTTGAAATATCTCTACAAATATCCGCAAGCCGACTATCCGTACAGCCAACTGGTGGAAGAAAACGCCAGGCGTGGGCGTGACCGACCGCCGTTCAGCCTTCTGGATACGGGCGTGTTTCAGGATAACCGCTACTGGGATGTGCAGGTCGAGTATGCCAAAGCATCAACTGACGAAATCCATATACGAATTATCGCCAGCAACCGCAGCCCAGAGGCAGCGACGCTGCATTTATTGCCGACACTGTGGTTTCGTAACACCTGGAGTTGGGATAAAGAAGCACCCGAAAAACCAATGTTGGAGTCTGGATGCCAAAGTGAAGCTGTCTGGTCGGTCAAAGCTGCACATACTGAGCTAGGTGAATACCATTTGTACGGCAAACAACCTGCTGATTTGCTCTTCACCGAAAATGAAAGTAACAGCCAACGGTTATGGGGATTAGCCAATGCAAAACCTTACGTCAAAGACAGTTTTCACCGCCGGTTGATAGAAAACGATTGTTCCGCAGTTAATTCGTCATTGGCGGGAACCAAGTGCGCGGCCTGGTATAAGCTTACCGTTCCTGCGGGTGGTGTGGAGACCATCGAATTGGTGCTTACCGCGCGGGTAACACCAAATCCATTTGCGATCACCGATACGCTATTTTTACGGCGCCAGGCAGAAGCGGATGCTTTTTATAAGGGCGTGTTACCAAAAGAAGTTGATGCTGATGACCATAGGCTGTTTCGTCAGGCCATGGCGGGCATGATCTGGTCTAAGCAATTCTTCCATTTTGATGTTTTGCGTTGGCTGCAAGGCGACGGCCTGCCGCCTCCCGAAAACCGCAAGTTTGGGCGTAACGCGCACTGGAAACACCTACGCGCCGGTGATGTCATTTCGATGCCCGATACCTGGGAATACCCCTGGTTCGCAGCTTGAGACCTGGCTTTTCACTGCATGGCCTTCAGCCTGATTGATGTGGATTTCGCCAAAGATCAAATCGAGTTGTTGCTAAGGGAAACTTACCTGCATCCGAATGGCCAGATTCCTGCCTATGAATGGGCATTTGGCGATGTGAATCCGCCTGTTCATGCCTTAGGTAGGCGCTTTACAAGTATTCAGGACGGAACGACAACAGCGTGGTCAGGGCGACCGTAATTTCCTGCAACGGGTATTCCACAAATTGCTGATGAATTACACCTGGTGGATCAACAACAAGGACGGCGATGGCCTCAATGTGTTTGAAGGCGGCTTTCTGGGTTTGGACAATATCTCGGTGTTTGACCGCTCCATGCGCTTGCCTGATGGGTATAAGCTTAAGCAATCCGATGCCTCAGGCTGGATGGCAATGTTTGCCATGAATATGACGGTCATGGCGCTGGAACTGGCGGTGCAAGACCCCGATTACGAAGACACGGCCATCCAGACCTACGAACAGTTCCTGAATATCGCCAATAGCGTTACCGGACATGCGGCCACTGGTGTGTCGTTGTGGGATGCTGACGATGGTTTCTTTAAGGATTTGCTGGTTGAACCCAATGGCACCCATCATCGGGTGGATGTTTATTCCTGGGTGGGGCTGATCCCTCTATTTGCCTGCGAAGTTGTCGATCAACGCCTTTTGGAACAGGTGCCGAGATTTCGCAAGCTGCTCGAAAGCCACGCAGGCGGCGTGTTCCACGGCAATTTTATTTGTGCCTGCCCAGCCCATGAAAATGACCGGGGAGAACATTTGTTGTCGTTGGTGGACCATACCATGCTGCCTGCCATCGTAAGGCGCTTGTTTGACGAACGCGAGTTCCTATCTCCGCACGGTATCCGTAGTGTCAGCCGCATTCATGCCGAACGTCGTGATCTTGATTTTTTGCCTGGAATTGGCGAGGCGTTGATTGAGTATGTGCCGGGCAAATCCAATTCCGGCCTGTTCGGGGGCAATTCCAACTGGCGTGGGTCGGTATGGTTGCCGACCAATTATGTGCTCATCCTGGCGCTAGAGAAATTCAACCGCTTTCTGGGCGATGGCTATACGGTGTTAGCGCCCAGTTTGGCTGAGGGTGAATTGACCTTGCGTGAGGTGGTAGACAGTTTGGCGCGGCGCATGGCTAATCTCTACCGGCCCGATACAACCGGAAAGATTCCTGCCTTTATTCCTAGCAGTCCTTGGCAACCCGATCCTCATTGGCGTGGGCATTTGCAGTTTTTTGAATATTTCCATAGCGATAACGGTTTTGGTTTAGGCGCTGCCCATCAAACCGGTTGGACAGGGTTATTGGCTAATCTGGTTATGCGTTGTCATGGACAGGATATTGCCGGGTTTGAAATTGGAAAAGAAGGCAATGTTAAGCCAAGAAGGGAACAGAGGGGAGGTAAACATGAACACTACGATAGTTGAGGTTAGAAATAAATATACGGTGGTCATTCTCGTCTTTATGGTCGGATTGCTCCAGGGGTTGACATTAGTCAGTTTTCCTGCGCTTAGCTCGGTATTGAAAACAGCTTTACATCTCTCTGACACTGAATATGGAATTATATTTCTATTTCAAGTGGTGCTGACAGCTGTAGGCGCTGTTATGGGTGGGGTATTGGCAAGACGTTTGGGCTTGCCAACTCTACTGAGATTGTCGCTGATAGCCAACGGCCTGTCACAGCTTGCTTTGCTGTCCGGTGTTGGTATGGGAGGCAGATCCGGTTTTGCGCTAGTGGCTTTGGGAACTTCTCTTTTAGGTATGGGTTTCGGGCTGTCTGCGGCACCGCTCAACCGCTATCCCATCGTGTTTTTCCCGACTAAGCCGGACAGCACACTCACCGCTTTGCACACCCTTATTGGTACGGGTCTGGCATTGGGGCCCTGGGTTGTCGGCCTGTTAGTGGGAATGGATCGTTGGCATATTTTTCCGGTAGGGCTGGCAGGCTTGGCTTTCTGTTTATTGCTTTTGTCCTTGGCGTTTCGTTTTCCTGTTGATGATACTGCAATTCCCAAAGAGGCAGAAACAGCAAGGCTCATACGAACACCCGCATTCTGGTTATTGTTCGCAGTGGCGGTTGTCTATGCTTTTTGCGAAGGCTTGTTTAGCAATTGGGCGGTGATTTTTTTACAAGAAGATAAACAAATAAGCCCGCAGAATGCAGGTGCCGCCCTGTCGGCATTCTGGGCGGCGTTGGCCTTGGGGCGATTATTGACCTCCTGGCTGGTGTCTAGGCTGTCAGCAAGCGTTGTTTGGTTGGGCTTTCCGTTGTTGATGGCAGGTGCCTTCTTGTGCTTACCGGCGATTGATTCCGCTATCTCCGGTATCGTCACTTACAGCTTCGCTGGTTTAAGCTGTTCTGGATTTTTTCCGCTGACGGTAGGACTTGCTTCGTCACGCTTTCCGCAGCAAGCCGCGCTAGTTTCGTCGTTGATGGTGGCGGCGCTCATGCTGGGTGTCGGATTGGGTAGTTTCGCACTGGGGCTATTGCGTACTTTGTTGCCATTGTCTACGATTTTTGAACTGGCTATTTTACTGCCCGTATTGGTGGGCGCATTGGGCACTATGACGTTAATCGGAAACAAACGCAGTAGACAAACAGCACCTTTACCAGACACGAGGCTTAGCAATTCCAGTTCGGGGACATATGAAGGCATTATTATTTGTCCAGCCTGTGGCGGAGAGAACACAGAGGACGTCGTTTTTTGCGGCAATCACCAATGCCACAAAGCCTTAGGTGAATTCAAATATGTGCTGGAAGAGATCCAGGCGACAAAAAACTGGATAGAACGCTTGGCTGACAAAGTTACGGACTTCATTGCCAAACCCCAGTTTGTCATCCTACATATCCTTTGGTTTACCGTTTGGGTTTTAGCTAATGAAGGTTTTTTTGGGGGTTTACGAAACTTCGATGAGTATCCGTACAGCCTGCTGGAAATCATTCTGGCCATTGAAGCCGTCCTGATCACCGGCTTTCTGTTGATCAGCCAAAACCACCAATCTGCTCATTCGGAAAAACGTGCCGAACTGGATTATGAAGTCAACATTCGTTCCTACCGTAAACTTGTGGAATTAGAAAAGCGCTTGGATAGGGCGCTGTCGAAAGCCTCCCATAAAAACTAAACAGCCACCGGCCTTAGCCGGTGGCTGTTTAGTTTACCGGTAATTGTGGGAATTTCTCGTCCGTACAAAACAATATGGGACATTACCGTCAGTTATCGACCTTAACGGGTGTCAGCTTCCAAATGTCATTGTTGTATTCTGTGATAGTCCTGTCAGTAGAAAATTTTCCGCTGGCAGCGCAGTTGAGTATGCTCATTCGTGTCCAGCGTTCGGTGTCCCGGTAAGCGGTCTCGACGCGTTTTTGTGCGTCTACAAAGCTGCGGAAATCGGCGATAGTCACCCAAGGGTCGTGGGGGCTCTTCATGGATGCAATCAAGCTGTCAAAAATACCAGGCTCGAATTGGTTAAAATGCTCCCATTCGAGCAGGTTCATCACTCTCTTCAGATCCTCATCTTGCTCAATTATGGAGGTCGGATCGTAATGATGACGGGTTGCTTCAACCTGGTCTTCGGTCAAACCGAACAGGAAGAAGTTCTCATCGCCCACTTCCTCACGAATCTCGATATTAGCGCCGTCCAGCGTACCGATGGTTAGGGCTCCGTTCATCATGAATTTCATATTGCCGGTGCCGGAGGCTTCTTTGCCGGCTGTTGAAATTTGCTCGGAAAGGTCAGCGCCTGGACAAATGATTTCCATGGCCGAAACGCGGTAATTTGGGAGAAAAATCAGTTTAAGCCTGTCACCGACATCAGGATCGCTATTGATGACATTGCCGACATTATTTATCAATTTGATGATTTTTTTTGCCATGTAATAACCCGGCGCCGCCTTGCCGCCGATTAGCACACAGCGTTCTGTCCAGTTTGCGGTATCGCCTCGTTTAATGCGGTCATAAAGATGAATCACATGCAATACATTCAGCAATTGGCGTTTGTATTCATGGATACGTTTGACTTGCACATCAAACAGGGCATTAACATTCACGTCAATGTCGTGTTCCTGTTTTTTTAAATCAACCAGCCTTTGCTTTGCATTTTGCTGAATAAGTTGCCAGCGTTCGCGGAAAGCCTTATCGTCAGCATAAGGCGCAAGGTTTTTTAACAAGGATAACTCGGTCAACCAGCCATCGCCTATTGTTTCAGTGATTAAACTTGCCAGCTCGGGATTACACGAGGCTAACCAGCGCCTTGGCGTGACGCCATTGGTTTTGTTATTGAATTTTTGCGGCCACAGTTGGTAGAAATCGTGGAACAGTCCTTGTTGCAACAGCTTTGAATGCAATTCGGCAACGCCGTTGACCGAGTGGCTGCCGACTATAGCCAGATACGCCATCCTGACTTGCTGTTCCGGGCCCTCTTCAATCAACGACATTCGGACTAGGCGATCCTTATCGCCGGGCCAGTGTGCAGAGACTTCAGCGAGGAAGTGGACGTTGATGTCAAAAATGATCTCCGTGAGCCTGGGCAATAACTGCTTGAACAGGTTGACCGGCCAGCGTTCCAGGGCTTCTGGCAATAAGGTGTGGTTGGTATAAGCCATGGTATTGCGGGTGATTTTCCAAGCATGATCCCAATCCAGGCCATGGATGTCCATTAGCAAGCGCATCAGTTCGGCAACCGCTATGCTGGGATGGGTATCATTGAGCTGAAAGCAGTTTTTTGCAGCAAATTCGGAAAAGTCATTGCCATGCCGCCCGATCCAGATCGCCATGACATCCTGTAAACTTGCGGACGCTAGTAGATATTGCTGCTTTAAGCGGAGAACCTTGCCGTTTTCGCTGGCATCGTTGGGGTACAACACCATGGTGATGTTTTCGGCGCTATTTTTTGCAGCGACGGCCTCGACATAATCGCCTTCATTAAATTCCTGCAAATCAAATTCTTCGGTTGCCGTGGCTTTCCATAAACGTAAGGTGTTGACGGTGCCATTGCGGTATCCGGGAATAGGGGTGTCGAAAGGTACGGCCAGGACATCATGGGTATCGACCCAGCACACCCGTTTTTCCCCCCGTTCGTCTATATGAGTTTCAGTACGTCCACCGAACTTGATGATCTGCTTGTACTCAAACCGCTCAATTTCCCAGACGTTGCCGTTGCGCAGCCAATGATCGGGCTTTTCTACCTGTTCGCCATTGATGATCAGTTGTGAAAACATGCCATATTCATAACGTAAGCCGTAACCGGTAACGGGTAATTGCAAGGTTGCACAACTATCGATAAAGCAAGCGGCCAGACGGCCTAAGCCGCCGTTGCCTAGTCCAGCATCAGGTTCATTGTCGATAAGCTCTTCCAATTCAAGCCCCAGGTCGTACATGGCTTTTGTGGTAATATCAGTAATGCCCAGATTAATCATGGCGTTACTGAGTGTGCGGCCCATTAGGAATTCCATGGACAGGTAGTTGGCCCTTTTGCAATCCTGTTCTTTATAGGCGTTGTAAGTTTTTTTCCAGCGTTCGACTAAGCGGTCGCTAATCGCTAAGGAAAGCGCCTCATAAGCGTAGTGTAGGGATCTGCAATTTTCATCCCGGCCCAGCCTGTGTCCGTAGTAGCGCTTAAAATCATCCATCAAGTGCTGCTCTTCCATCCCTAAGTCTGGGAGGGCACAAATCGTTGGGCTTGGTTTGCTTTGTTTGAAATTTCTGTGTGGCATGTTTTGTTCCAGAAGGTAGTGTTGTGATAATACTACCCTTAATTGGTGATTAAATAAAATCCTAGAGTTCAAATAGATAAGGTATTGACTTAGCGCGGATTTTAATATCCATTTTGGTGCATGATGCACACACAGCGCTAAGGATTATTGGAGTTTTGTACCATAGTAAAGTTACAAACAAAATGCCTGATTTATCAGATGCTAAGATTCACCACATGATAATGCGCGTCGGATTTTGGTGATTTCGCGTATCGATTTATCCAAAATTGCGCCCATATCTGGACAAAATCCGTGAACTTAGGCACAATTAGCCGCTAAAATTCATTTTAACCCGGCAGCAGTGTGGTCATGGCGACAATTACCGTATTAAATGGGCCCAATTTAAATTTATTAGGCCTGCGTGAGCCTAAGCACTACGGTAACAAAACCTTGGCCGACATCAGGCAAAGCTTGGAGCAAAGGGCGGCAGAATTAAATCACCAGCTAAATTTTTATCAAAACAATGCCGAGCATGAAATCGTCGAGCTGATACATCAGGCTTACCAAGGCCAAGTAGATTTCATTATCATCAATCCGGCAGCATTTACGCACACCAGTATTGCCATTCGTGATGCCTTATTGGCAACCCGGATACCCTTTATTGAAGTTCACCTATCAAACGTACATGCCCGCGAACCGTTCAGGAGCCACTCTTATCTTTCGGATATAGCGGTTGGCGTCATTTCTGGGTTGGGTGCAACGGGTTACGAGCTGGCTTTACAGGCGGCCCATCAGAATATATGCTCATTAGAATATATCAAGCAAGAGAAAAACCATGGACATTAGAAAAATAAAAAAATTGATCGAAATTTTAGAGGAGTCGGGAATAGCAGAGCTGGAGATTAAGGAAGGCGAAGAAGCTATCCGTATCAGTCGTTATTCTGCCCCGCCTACGGCTATCGCTTATGCACCTGCTCCAGTCAGTCAGGTTCCGGGTATCGCAATAACCCCCGCATCAGAAGAAACCATATCAGGCCACATCGTTAAATCGCCTATGGTCGGGACGTTTTACCGCTCCGCTTCCGCTTCCCCAGGCACGAAAGCCTTTGTTGAAGTCGGCCATTCTGTGAAGCAGGGAGATACCCTGTGCATTATCGAAGCCATGAAGATACTTAACCAGATCGAAGCGGACAAGAGCGGAACCATAACCAAGATTTTGGTGGAAAATGCCGAACCTGTCGAATATGGTCAACCCTTATTCATCATTGAATAACATCTGGACGAGAAAACCATGTTCGATAAGATAGTCATTGCCAACCGTGGCGAAATTGCCCTGCGTATACTGCGTGCCTGTAGGGAGTTGGGAATCAAGGTTGTTGCTGTCCACTCTGAGGCTGACCGGGACTTGAAACATGTCCGTCTGGCCGATGAGTCGGTTTGCATAGGGCCGGCTGCATCCATCGACAGTTACCTGAACATTCCCGCCATTATCAGTGCAGCCGAAGTGACTGATGCAGAAGCCATTCATCCCGGTTATGGTTTTTTATCGGAAAATGCCGATTTTTCCGAAAAGGTAAAGCAAAGCGGGTTCGTGTTCATCGGCCCTAATGCCGATACCATCCGTCTGATGGGCGACAAGATTTCCGCCAAAAATGCCATGATTGCGGCGGGAATTCCTTGTGTGCCGGGCAATAATGATCCGCTAGGCGATAATTCCAAAAAAAATCTCAAACTGGCGCAAGAAATCGGCTATCCGGTCATCATCAAAGCGGCGGGCGGTGGTGGTGGTCGCGGTATGCGTACGGTCCATACTGAAGCTGCGTTAATCAATGCAATCACCATGACCAAAGCGGAAGCCGGTACGGCTTTTGGCAATAGCACGGTGTACATGGAAAAATTCCTGGAAGATCCACGGCATATCGAATTTCAAGTGATGGCGGATTCTCACGGCAATGCGATACATCTGGGCGAGCGTGATTGCTCCATGCAGCGCCGCCACCAAAAAGTGGTGGAAGAAGCGCCGGCACCCGGTATTACCGAGGAGCAACGCAAGACGATTGGCGAGCGTTGTGCCAAGGCGTGTATTGATATTGGTTACCTGGGCGCTGGGACTTTCGAGTTCCTCTATGAAAAAGGCCAGTTCTTCTTTATTGAGATGAATACCCGTGTGCAAGTTGAGCACCCGGTCACCGAGATGATAACCGGCTTTGATATTGTCAAGGAGCAATTCCGTATTGCCGCAGGTTTGCCATTATCCCTCACGCAAGGGCAGGTCAGGATGACCGGACATGCCATCGAGTGCCGCCTGAATGCAGAAGATCCCAGGACTTTCGTGCCGTGCCCCGGAACGATAGAACAATTCCACATGCCCGGTGGCCCAGGCATACGCTGCGAAACCCATATTTACAATGGTTATAAGGTGCCGCCTTATTACGATTCGATGATCGGCAAACTGATCGCGCATGGCGAGGATCGCAAAAGCGCCATTGCCCGGATGAATACCGCACTTAGTGAAATCATCATTGACGGCATTAAAACGAATATTCCGTTGCAGCAGGATATTATGAATGACAGCGCTTTCGCGGCGGGTGGACAAAATATCCATTATCTGGAAAAGAAGCTGGGGATTACTTAATTTGCTTTAACTTAATTGTCCGGTGAGCCTCATAGTAAAGACTTTTATTTCACCACGAAGAACACGGAGGACACGAAGTTTGTTGATTCGGGAAATTCTGAACAAATTGATTCCGTTCATGGTTTGATCGTTCGACCAACTCACGATTCACCACAAACGTAATCAACCAGTTGCCGTTCGTCCTGAGCCTGTCGAAGGACTTGTTCAGAGATTCCTTAGTTTTACTTGGTCAAATGTCGGGCTAAAAGCCAGTTCGCATCAGCCGTCTCACTATTAACAAACGCTTCGTGATCTTCGTGGTGAATCGTTATACTTTACCTATCATCAAAAACCGTTCCGATGTTATCTTGAATTTCCTAAACTATGGCTTGGCATCAAATTTCAGTTATCACCAGTGAAAATACCGCACCCAAGGTCGCGGATTTTTTCAGCGATCTTGGCGCAGTGTCGGTCACCTATATGGATGCCAAAGATGAACCGGTTTACGAACCGGCCATCGGCGAGATAAAAATATGGGCTCAGACACGGGTCATCGCACTTTATGAGTTGACTGTTGACCCTGCAAACATGAAAAGCCGGACACTCAAGCACTTTCAGCAAGAAGCCCTGGAAGATTGGGTGTTTGAAGAGATTGCCGACCAGGCTTGGGAACGTACCTGGATGGAATATTACCGGCCCATGAAATTTGCCGGAAAACTCTGGGTTTGTCCTACAGGCCAGGAACAGCGGGAAGAGAACACGGTGTGTTTGATTCTGGATCCGGGGTTGGCTTTCGGTACTGGAACGCACCCTACCACGGCCCTGTGCTTGGAATGGTTGGCAAGCCACGACGTAACCGGAAAAACAGTGATCGACTATGGCTGCGGTTCTGGCATATTGGCCATTGCAGCGTTATTACTAGGTGCAAGAATGGCCTACGCAGTGGATATTGATCCCCAAGCGATAACTGCGGCAGAGGATAATGCAGTGAAAAATAATGTCCAGGATAAAATTATATGCTGCCTGCCGGAACAATTTAAGGCCACCAATGTGAAGGCGGATGTGGTCTTGGCCAATATACTGGCGAAGCCGTTGATTGATATGGTTGGGCAGATTGCCGGGTTGGTGATTTCAAAGGGCCAGCTTGTCCTGTCGGGCATTCTTGCTGAACAGGCCGATTCCGTCATTGATGCTTATCAACCTTTCCTGCTGCTGAATAAGCCTGTGCAACAGGATGATTGGGTTAGGCTAGCCGGAATTAAGCGCTAAAAAGATGTTTACCCAATGCCCTGATTGCCGCAAAACCTACCCATTGAACAAAGGGCAACTACGCGGGAAAAAAACGCTTATCTATTGCAGTGACTGTTCGAAAAAATTTAATGCCTTGGAGTTGTTGAATGAAAAACCAACAGGACTGATAGCGGAAGCCAAAGCCGAATTTATAGCAAAAGCCGACCCTAACCATAAGCCCAGATCGAAAAAAAAACTCAGGGAGGATCGGCAGCAAGCCAAAATAAACATAGGCACCGACCCCAAAAAGAATAACCCCGATGAAGCGGCCATCAGTGCGCTAACAACACCTTCCGCTACGGAGCGTTTGCCTTGGGAGGTCGAAAAAACGCCTGTTAATGTTAATTGGCGTTTGGGCTTTATTATGGCTTCCTTACTTCTGGTTGGGCAAATCATCTATTTCGAAAGCGGTAGCTTGAGTCAAAATACATCCTACCGTCCGCAGTTGGAAAAACTGTGCCGCTGGCTAGGTTGCCAATTACCGGATTACGAAAATCTTGCTGAGTTTGCCGTGCTACAAAGCTCTTTTGCACCTAATTCCGATAACACGATTGCGTTCAAGGCCGTCATCAATAACCAAGCGCCTTTCAAGCAACGTTTACCGAACATTAAGCTGACCCTGCTCAATTATAACGAACAACTGTTCGCACAAAGGATTTTTGCGCCAAAGGACTATTTAACCGGAAAGGCACACACAAATTTTTCAATTGCCCCTGATGAAACCGTGGAGGCCCGCTTGATCATCGCCGCGCCGGAAACTGGCATCGGCGGCTATAATTTTGACCTTATTTATTGACTACTATGGTGCATGGCGAAATCTTTTTAAAGAAAAATGAGGACAAACGCCTGCGCCTAGGACACTTGTGGGTTTTTAGCAATGAGATTGACACAAAACGTTCCCCGCTTGAGCAATTTGCCCCAGGCGATTTGGTGCAGGTGAAAACCAGTGTGGGCAAGGTGATGGGAACGGCCTACATCAATCCGCAAAGCCTGATTTGTGCAAGATTGTTATCCAGAAAAGGTAACCTTAAATGCGGGATCAATTTTTTTAAAGAACGTCTTGCAACAGCCTTGGCTTTACGTGAAAAGCTTTTCGCTAAGCCCTACTACCGGCTGGTTTATGGCGAAAGCGACGGCTTGCCGGGATTGGTGATTGACCGTTTTGGCTCGGTGTTGTCCGTGCAAATCACGACCGTAGGCATTGATCTGCGGAAAGACATACTGATAGCAGCACTGCTTGAGCTATTGTCACCTTCCGCAATCGTCCTGAAAAACGATAACAGCCAGCGGCAATTAGAAGGGTTGGACACGGAATCTTATGTAGTCTACGGTCAACTTCCAGAGCCACTGGTAATTGAAGAAAACGGAGCCATGTTCAAGGTAGATATTTTGGCAGGACAAAAAACCGGGTGGTTTTATGACCACCGAGCTAGCCGGGCGATTGTGGCAATGTTCGCAAAAAACCAGCGAGTATTGGATTTGTTTTCCTATGCCGGCGCATGGGGTATTCCTGCTGCTTTGGGCGGAGCTGTAGAAGTGACTTGTGTCGATGCATCAGAAGGCGCACTGGCCCTGGCTATTGAAAATGCAAAGCTCAATCGGGTCGAAGATAAAATGTACTTTGTCCGCAGCGATGTCTTCGATTTTCTCAAACAAGCGCGTCAAGAAGGGCAGCTTTATGACATAATTGTGCTGGATCCACCTGCTTTGATTAAACGTAAAAAAGATTTTAAGCAAGGATATGAAGCTTACCGGTGGTTAAACCAGCTTGCGCTTCAGGTGCTGGCCAAAAATGGCATACTGATTTCAGCGTCTTGCTCTTTTCATCTGAGCGCTGAAAATCTGCAAGAAATTTTGCGTTCATCAGGGCGGCATATCGACCGGCATCTGACGTTTTTTTCCTGTGCAGGGCAGGGGGGGGACCACCCGATAGATCCCGCCATACCCGAGACGGCATATTTAAAAACATTTTTTTGCACTGTCGCTGCTAGCCTATAAAGTCATTGAGGCATCTTTAGTGGTCACGGTAGAATATAAAAAAAGTTGCGATCTTTGCGGGTTACTGGTGGAAATCGAAGGCTTTTCCCTGGTTACGGGGAAAGGCCTGCTGTCGTTTTGTTGTGCGGGATGCCAGAGCATTTACCAGCTTATATATATGAATAACAAATCAATGGAAATTGATGATACAAAACCACCATTAACGAGGAAAACTAATTAATGAAAGCTTGCGACACCTGTTCCAGTCGTGCTGAAATCGGCAAAAACCACAGGCAATTGCCTGTATGGCGTAGGGCAATTGGTTTGTTTTTTGTGTACTTGCCTATAGTCACTTTACCTTTCGTGTTCCTCAGCGCCTATATGACTTATTTTCACTTATGGTTGATAGGCGGCAAAAATATCAAAACTTTCTCGGATTTTCTGCCGGACAGGAATAGCCATCGCTATACCCTAAAAAATCAGATCACCATGGATGGGACTTTTAAATTAAGCCTTGCCAAGTACAAACTGTACTGGATTTTGAATTGCACCTGGTATTGCCCAGTCAGCGTTGCGGTGTTTGAATGGCAGGCTTATATGGTCAAAATCGTGGAAAACTGGTGGTGCCCGTTTACCCATGAGAAAAAGGAAGGCTACAGTAATGCCAAGATAGACAAGTCGTTTTGGCATGTTTATGAAGAAGACATCGTAAAACTGGTGCCTGAAGACCGGGACAACCCCATCTGGAATGAAGATACCGATAATGTTGTGTAGGTTGGGTCGCCTAGAGCGCCTACTGTTGGTGCGTCTTTTCGCAACCCAACGTATTGCCGCTGGATGTTGGGCTGGAACAGCACCAACCCAACCTACCGAACTTTGGTTGTCACCATCATGCAAATCGGCCCTTATCAGCTGCCTAATAAATTGGTTTTGGCACCGATGGCCGGAATCAGTGACCGTCCGTTCAGGGGTATCTGTAAAGAATTTGGTGCAGGGTTGGCGGTTTCCGAAATGGCGGCATCCAATCCAGCGCTGCGAGACCACAAAAAGACGTTGCTGAAAGCGGATCACGATGGTGAAAAAGGCTTGTGTTCAGTTCAGATACTGGGCACCGATCCCAAGCACATGGCTAATGCAGCGATTTACAATGTCCAGCATGGTGCCCAAATCATTGTCATCAACATGGGTTGCCCAACGAAGAAAGTCTGTGCCGTGGCGGCAGGTTCTGCATTATTACGTGATACGGAGCTAGTGAAAAAAATCCTGGATGCAGTTGTTGATGCGGTTGCTGTACCGGTAACCCTGAAAATTCGTACGGGCTGGGACGCACAGAACCGCAATGCCGTTGAAATAGCTAGAATTGCACAAGCTTCCGGTATTGCAGCTTTGACTGTCCATGGACGAACCCGTGCCTGTAAATTTGAGGGTCAGGCTGAATACGGAACGATAAGGCAGGTCAAGCAGGCGGTCAGCATCCCCATTATTGCCAATGGCGATATTGGTTCTGCTGAAAAAGCCCAATTCGTACTTGATGCAACCGGTGCTGATGCCCTTATGATAGGGCGGGCAGCACAAGGTAACCCGTGGTTGTTCAAGGAAATTGATTGTTTTATCAGCGATGGAAAAGCCATTGAAAAACCAAGTGTTACAGAAATTTATGGGACATTGGCAGCGCATCTTGAAAAACTTTACAGTTTCTACGGTACTGTGACTGGTGTTAGAATAGCCAGAAAACATATCAGTTGGTATCTCAAACACCTGGATTTCATCAGCCAGGACATAAAGGACAAGATCAACCAGGCTACCCAACCGACCCAGCAGATGATGCTGATACATTCAGCATTTACCTTATAACAATAACGATAGCGCTGCGTACTATGGATACTTTCGTGGAAGGCAATGAACTTATCGATGCAAGCGATCATTTAATCTTGTGTACGCCTTTGTCTGTGCATGTCAGACAGACGGTTTCGCGTTATCTGGAACAATTGCATGGACATGATGTAAAAGATTTATACAACACGGTCATGGCAGAAGTCGAAAAGCCCCTGTTACAAGCAGCCTTGGAACACTCCGGCTACAACCAGAGCAAGACGGCCAAAATACTAGGACTAAGCCGCAGTACCCTGCGGAAAAAAATGGATTTTTACGGATTGTCGTAACAGGATATTTAAAAGTCCGTCCATGGACTTTTAAATATCCTGTACGGCACTTGCACTAGCAGGTTTTTCAGCGCCCTGCTTAGGTTAAGAATAACCTAGATCGTTTTTTCTTTTCCCGTTTCATCTATCACTCAAATCAGTTTGCATGAAAACAAAAATCACCCGCGCACTTGTCAGTGTTTCTGACAAATCAGGAATCGTGGATTTCTGCCGTGAACTCAGTTTATTAGGCGTTGAAATCATATCGACCGGAGGTACCGCAAAAATTCTTGCCCAACACCATATTGATGTGACCGAAGTTGCTGATTACACCGGTTTTCCTGAAATGATGGATGGCAGGGTAAAAACCTTACACCCTAAAATTCATGGTGGCATATTAGGTAGGCGTGGCCTAGATGATGAGATTATGAAAGAAAACGACATCAAGCCGATAGATTTGGTGGTGGTTAACTTATACCCATTTGAAAATACCATCGCTAATCCCGAAAGCGTTTTGGTCACGGCTATCGAAAATATAGATATTGGCGGCCCTACCTTGATACGCGCCGCTGCTAAAAATTATATTGATGTGGCTGTTATTGTCGAACCGTCGGATTATGTCAGGACGCTTACCGAATTGAAAACGCGTAATGGCCTTTCTTTGCAAACCCGCTTTAATTTGGCGTTGAAGTGTTTTCAGCATACCGCGCATTACGACACCGCCATTGCCTCGTATTTGGGTAAAGTAACCAGGATTGAGTTTCCCGAAACACTTAATTTACAGTTTTACCTTAGCCAACCCATGCGCTATGGTGAGAATCCGCACCAAAAAGCCGCTTTCTATAGTGAATTCGACCCCGTTTCGGGAACGATAGGTTCGGCCAGGCAGCTTCAAGGCAAAGAGTTGTCCTATAACAATATTGCCGATGCGGATGCAGCTTTGGAATGTGTCAAATCATTTGCCGACCGACCCACTTGCGTGATTGTCAAACATGCCAATCCTTGCGGTGTTGCAGAAGCCGATACTGTTTTGGGGGCATACCATAAGGCATACGCCACTGACCCTACGTCCGCTTATGGCGGCATTATTGCCTTCAATCGTGAGGTGGACAAAAAAACGGCGGCGGAGATTATAGGCCGGCAGTTCGTCGAAGTGATTATTGCCCCCACGTTCAGCAAAGCTGCACAAACTGTCTTGGGGGGAAAGTCCAAGCTGCGCGTCCTGCAATGCGGTGAATTCAATTACGGTAATAAGGTTGTGCTGAATTTTAAAAATGTCAGCGGGGGGGTGCTGGTTCAAGAGAAAGATTCGGGTGAGGTCAGCAGCCCTGATTTGACGGTTGTTAGCAAGCGCACCCCCACCGAACGGGAACTGAGGGATATGTTATTTGCCTGGAAAGTCGCCAAATTCGTCAAATCAAATGCGATTGTTTATGCCAGGAATGGGCAGACTATTGGCGTTGGAGCTGGGCAGATGAGCCGGGTTTATTCTGCCAAAATCGCAGGCCTCAAAGCCGCTGATGAAGGTTTGACGGTAGCAGGTTCTGCAATGGCTTCAGATGCATTTTTTCCGTTTAGGGACGGCATAGATTCAGCCGCCGAAGTGGGGATCACCGCAATCATTCAACCGGGTGGATCTGCTCGGGATAAGGAAGTCATTGCTGCGGCTAACGAGCATAATATCGCTATGGTATTCACTGGGATGCGGCATTTCAGGCATTGATGATTTAGGCACAGGTTCAAGGTGAAAACAGCATACATTGAACCTAAAAAATCAGTTGAAGTATTCGTGATCAGATTTAAGCTAAGAAATATCTATGCCTTGTACAAATATAATTAACCACCCAAATGGTGTGAGCATTGTAGGGGCAGGCCTCGTGCCTGCCCTGGTAACCACCTGCCTGCCCTGGTAATCACGCCTGTCCGGGCAACCACAAGGGATTGCCCCTACGGTAGCGCGGAAACATCAAATATAACTGATTTTTTTATGATGAACCTCGACCATGAAAATCCTTATCGTCGGTAGCGGTGGACGCGAGCACGCTCTGGCCTGGAAGGTAAAGCAGTCCCCGAAAGTAAAGAAAGTCTTTGTCGCGCCAGGCAATGCTGGGACAGCGCTAGAGGCTGGCGTTGAAAACATCGCCATTGCCGCGACGGATATTCTCGAACTACTGGCATTTGCAAAGAAAGAACAGGTCGACCTTACCATTGTCGGCTCTGAGGTTCCCTTGACGATGGGTATTGTCGACAGTTTCGAGCAAGCAGGGCTGCAATGCTTTGGCCCCACAGCCCAGGCGGCGCAACTGGAAGGATCCAAAAGTTTTTGTAAAGACTTTATGGTTAGGCACAACATTCCGACTGCCAAATACCAAAGTTTTACCGATCAAGCTCAAGCAATTGCTTATATAAAAACGCAAGGCGCACCCATCGTGGTAAAGGCGGACGGCTTGGCGGCAGGGAAAGGGGTTGTTGTGGCGCAGACCGAACAGGAAGCCATTGACGCTGTTGAAGACATGCTCTCAGGTAACGCATTCGGCGTTGCCGGAAGCCGGGTTGTCATAGAGGAATTCCTGCTAGGCGAAGAAGCCAGTTTTATTGTCATTGCTGATGGCAAACATGCCTTAGCCATGGCAACCTCTCAAGACCATAAGGCGCGTGATAACGGCGACAAAGGCCCGAATACCGGCGGTATGGGCGCTTATTCGCCTGCACCTGTGGTCACGCCCGATATTCACCGGCGCGTTATGCAGGAAGTCATATCGCCGACCTTGGCAGGTATGGCGGAAGACGGCCATGCCTATACGGGTTTCTTGTATGCAGGGCTAATGATTTCACCTGATGGCTCAATCAAGGTACTGGAATACAATTGCCGCTTTGGCGATCCTGAAACCCAGCCCATCATGATGCGGATGAAAAGTGATTTGGTTGAACTTTGTGTGGCTGCCTTGGCTGAAAAGCTGGACACAATCAGCAGCGATTGGGATGCCAGGGCTGCATTGGGCATCGTTATGGCGGCAGGTGGTTATCCTGATTCGTATCAGCAAGGCGCGGTGATTACGGGTTTACCGGAACAGGAAATGGAGGGTGCCAAGGTGTTTCATGCCGGAACCCAAAAACAAGGCGATGCTATCGTAACTGCAGGAGGCCGCGTTCTGTGCGTTTGCGTGCTAGGCGATACGATTCAGGAAGCCCAGGCTAAAGCCTACGGGTTGGTTAATGCTATTTATTGGGATAATGTTTATTACCGGACGGATATTGGCTTTAAAGCCATTAAATAGGCTATGTAATCGTTAATTGGTTGATCCTGAAAAAGTCTCCGACGATACCTTATGGCACGTCGTTGGACAATAAAAAACCGAACCTTGCCAGGGGCGTCTCCGCACCTCGCACAACAAATTTAAGACGGTGCTGTAAGCCCTTTGGACACGTTCGCGGTCAGTATCCGACACGCTGCCATTTACAAGCAAGCCGTTCCCCAGCCTAATGCCACTATGTCAGCCTCAACGGCCAAGTCGAACATCCCTGATTTGCTGAAACGTAGTGGTGGCATTGGTTTACTGTTTGGGTCTTGCGCCTGGTCAGGGAACAAGGCTCCAGCATCTAGCCGATTGCCGCCAATACTTCAAGGTAGCCACACCCTGCGAAACATCGAATTAAGATGCGGTCATCATCCTGCTTGATAACCAGGCATTGTGAACGATCGTCATGGGCAGGGTATAAGGCTAAAACCATCGGTCACGCCCTGTGTTCTTGGCACCACTTAACTGTGATAGTAACCGTTCAGTTTTGGGTTCAATTGTTTGGTATAGCATGGTTATTTTCTCCATGCCGAGTAGTGCTATCCGTACACCAATGCTACAAAACAGCGGTTCGTGTTTTGGTGAATTGGAATAAAGAAAGCTCGGCTACTGGCTACTGTTAAAGGTTTCGGGCTTTTTACGCTCTATAATTATTCGCTCGTTTTTCCAGCCAACTATCAGCATCCTCTTCGTAAAGCCGATAATACGCGTCGATAGGGTAATTTTCTTGGGGAAGTCGCTGTCAGTTTCCATTAAGCGATAAACGGTTGTCCTGCTCATTCTGAATTTCTCGCATAGTGCTGGAAGTCTTAGGATTTTTTTCGGTTGTGTCATGCTTTTTATCCTGGGAATGCTCAAAATTGAAGTGCAACATTTTTCGAAGGGAAATGTTGCATAAAAAAATACCAGCAATTAAGTATAGAAGAGCGTAGTTTGGTACAAACGCAGTTGACCTTGGGCTTCAAGCCATCGTGGATGGCAGGGAGCTTGGGGCGTACTGTTTCAACCACCACGCGAGAGTTATTCCGCAACGGCTGGGATTAGCCCATGATAAAACGCAATCGGGGTAGGCCGCCGATTGCAGGCCGGTATCGCGCGGTGTTGGCGGGGGGCGGGGGCGTGTGCCGACGGGAATGC
>NZ_JBKKBJ010000257.1:0-17079 GCF_046714055.1 Methyloglobulus sp.
ATGACCAGATCGTTGATGTGTGTTGCCACGCATGGAACCAGTTCGCCAGCCAACCCGACACCATCCGAAATCTTTGCTCCCGTAAATGGGCTTTATTAATATGATAATCTATTGGGATTGGTATTACTTGAGGAGGAGCTGATACTTTTCCTTGGCGATGTCCAACAAGGCGATTTTTATCAGCGCTTCCAGGTGGATACCTATAATCGCGTCATTAAAGATGTTGCCATTTCTGGTAATGGTGAGCTACCTAGCGCTCGGCCATATGATGTACAGTACAATTCACTGATCGATTATTTGTTAAAATGAGTATTGATAATGAAACAGAAATGTCTGGTATTGATATTGCCGCTGGTTTTACTGCTGGGCTGTACATCCGAATCCTGTGATAAAAATGTTATCAGCATATTGAGTCCCATTCAGCCTAGCGCAAGGCTGCTAATGAACTATGCCAAAATTCGCGTCTGCCAGGCCTCTGAAAACAACAGCACAGAAATTGCTAAAGTAAATGACGAGCAAAAATTAATCCTGGTCTATGACCTTTACCTCAAAGCAAGCATTTATTCTATTTTTAACAAAATTTTGTCCGTATTCTCCATTTTTTTTGCCTTCGCGGTTTTTATCTGGCCGTGCTTAGCCCTCTGGTTGAAAAACAGACGACCTGACCAGAAGTGGTATGAATCGCCTATCGTCCAAACCACAATGACAGGGATAGCCGCCTTGCTGTTTGCTCTTTATAGCCAATACAAGGACAAGCAAACCTATACGGAAAACTTAATGCGTTATGCAGTATTTTCCGATCAACCAGCTAACAAGTTGGCGCAAAAAGTGATTGAAGAGATTGGCAAGATTGACAATGGCTTTAGCTTTTCCAGCGTAACCGACGATAAAAATAAAGCGCCTTGAGCTGAGAGCCGGACAGGGCATGTTACCCCGACCACAGGGTTTCAGGATGTTGGACGGAGTTATGTCCCGTGAGTTATTTATTGTTTTCAGTCCTAAAATTAATTGGCTTCAGATAAAAGAACCCCATTTACCCGATGTGACAATACAATGACCAAAAATATCCGTGTCGAAAGCAAGAGCGGCACTAACCTCCTCCCCTATATCCCTGAACTCGCCCGTCTCAGGATCGAAGTGTTCCGGGATTTTCCTTATTTGTATGATGGCACGCTGGCTTATGAAAAAAAGTACCTCCAGACTTACATAGACCACCCTGAAAGTGTGATTGTGCTGGCTTTCGATGACAATAAGATTGTCGGGGCTTCCACAGCCATTCCGATGAAATATGAAACGGACGAGCTGAAAAAGCCGTTTCTTGACCATAGTTATAACCTGGACGAAGTGTTTTATTGCAGTGAATCCGTGCTTAATAAGGCTTACCGTGGCTTAGGGTTAGGTGTCCGTTTCTTTGAAGAGCGGGAAGCCCACGCACAAGAGTTGGGCGGTTTTAAACACATTACTTTCTGTTGCGTGGAGCGTCCGGTCGATCATCCGAGTCGACCGGCAGATTATGTGCCGTTGGATAAGTTCTGGAATAAGCGCGGCTATGTCAAGCATCCTGAACTTAAGACGACCTATATGTGGAAGGATTTGGACGACGCCGAAGAAACCGCAAAACCAATGACATTTTGGTTAAAACATGAACGTTAAGGTTGCATCCGCCCAATACGACATCAGCTTTCTGGCGAGTTGGCAGGATTATCAGCAGAAGGTTGAGCGCTGGGTAACCGATGCCATCCAACAAGATGCCCAGATATTGCTGTTTCCCGAATATGCCAGTATGGAGCTGGCATCGTTATTCGGCCAAGACGTTTATTCGTCGCTGGATAAACAACTGGCCGCCATGCAGTCTGTGCATGATGATTATCTTGACCTGTTCAAAAGGTTGGCAAAACAGCACCAATGCCTTATCCAATCAGGCAGCTTTCCGGTAGGTTGTGAACCAGGTGTTTACCGTAACCGTGCGTATCTGTTTATGCCGGACGGCAAGGTTGATTATCAGGATAAGCTGATGATGACCCGCTTCGAGAATGAGCAATGGTTTATTCGGGGTGGCACGGAATTAAAGTGTTTTGATACCGAGTACGGCAAAATCGCGATTAACATTTGTTATGACAGCGAATTTCCCCTGTTGGCGAGAAAACAGGTGGAAGCGGGAGCAAATCTGATTTTGGTTCCCAGTTGTACGGATACCTTGGCGGGGTATCACCGGGTTAAAATCGGTTGTCAGGCCAGGGCGCTGGAAAATCAGTGTTATGTCGTGCAGTCTTGCCTGGTGGGCCATGCGGAATGGTCTGAAGCCATCGATGTCAATATTGGCGCAGCGGCCATTTACACGCCTGTGGATCGCGGTTTTCCAGATAATGGAGTTTTGGTTGCCGGCGAACTGAATGCCGTGCAATGGGTAATAGGCGAGGTATCGCTTGCTGCGTGTGCGGTTGTCCGCGAGCAGGGGCAGGTGTTTAATTACCGGGATTGGCCTTTACAAAACGATCTTATTTAATTGGCTGATTTAATTGAAAATCGACTCAAACGAATAGCCACTGACCTCCAGTATTTCTTTTAATCTTTTTAAACCATCCATTTGGATTTGTCTGACACGCTCCCTTGTTACATTCAGTTCCTGGGCAACTTCTTCAAGCGTTGAGTCTTCGTAACCGCAAAGACCATATCGGCGACAGACAACTTCTCGCTGCTTTTCGGGTAATTGAAACACCCAGGCCGCAACGTTTTGCTTCATTCCCTCTTCCTGCAACTGGTCTGAAGGCGATGCGCGTTCGCTATCCGAGAGTGATTCAACCAGGGGCTGGTCAAAATCCTTGCTACCGGGAACATCGATAGAAGTAACCCGTTCGTTCAGCTTGAGCATTTTTTCCACTTTGCTCACAGGTTTGTCGAGATGCCGCGCGACATCTTCGGCGCTGGGTTCATAGTCCAGCAATTGTGCCAATTGACGCTGGGCTTTGAGGTAGGTGTTCATTTCTTTTACGATATGAATCGGCAGGCGGATGGTGCGCGTCTGATTCATGATCGCCCGCTCTATGGTTTGTCGTATCCACCAAGTCGCATACGTTGAGAAGCGGAAACCCCGTTCCGGGTCGAATTTCTCCACAGCACGGATCAGGCCCAGGTTGCCTTCCTCAATCAAATCTAACAACGGCAATCCCCTGTTGAGATAGCGCCTGGAAATTTTTACCACCAGCCGTAAATTGCTCTCGATCATGATCTTGCGGGCTTCCCGGTCACCCTTAAGGGTGCGTTTGCCGTAAATTTTTTCTTGATCGGCGGTGAGTAATTTTGAGCGGCTGAGTTCGTTTAAATAAACCCGCGTGGCATCAAAGCCGCCCTCGCTTCGTGCTTGCAGAAGGGCGGGATCTTCGATAACGGGCTTATGGTCGGCAAAATTATCTGCGTCCATATCCTCTTCAAGGGAGAGGTCATCGTCAAAGGAGACAGCTATATCTTCATCCGTAGGTTCAAATATTTCTTCGTTCATAATAACTCCCGGGTTGGCCTGCCTAACCGAAAGAGACGTTAATGCAGCACCTATTCTTTATTGACGAGTAGGTTTTCAATAATTTCCATATATACCGATATGTTACAAACACATCATATAATTAGCGAAAATAGGTGCTGCATTAATGTTTCGGCAATAATGTTAATGGATTGATTGGTTTGCCATTCTTTCTTATTTCAAAGTGTAATGATGCTTTTTTTAACCCCGTTAACCCCACTTGTCCAATCGTTTGGCCTTTTTCCACCTGTTGTCCTTCCTTGATGTACAGCTTGCTGTTGTTTGCGTAGGCGCTTAAATAGGTCTCGTTATGTTTTATAATCGCCAAGTTTCCGAAGCCTGCCAACCCTTGCCCACAATAAACCGCCTTACCTGCCTCAGCAGCGTGTACCGGTTGCCCAACTTTTCCCTTGATGTCGATCCCTTTGTTATCGGTTTGAGAAAAATTCCTGAAAATTTTACCTTGCAAAGGCCATTGAAAGTTTAACTTTAACATTTTTTTATTATCAATTGAAATAATTGATTTTTTTTCTTTATTATTTTTCTGTGTTACCCAGAATTTGTCCAACGGTTTTGCGTTATTTTGTGGGTTTTTATGCTGGTTAATAATATTAGTGATTGAAATTATTGAGTTATTTTTTGAGGGGTCGATAGGCTGTTGGTCTGTGGTTGGTGATCTTTGCGGTTTTGAAGCCGGATTTTTATCAACGGCAGGATGAACCGGTTTGTTTATTATACTGGGCTCTACATTATAAGGTAAAGGGTGTTGCTTCAGAACCCCCTGATTTTGATAAACAATCGCAGTGTTTGAAGAACGCAGATCTTCCTTTTTTATAGCCTGATCTGTAGGGTTTTGGTAGGATTGATTTTGATACGGGTCAGGATAAGGCAACCTATTAATAACTGGGTTTTGCCGAACAGGGTTATCTTCTTGTTCTTTATGAAGGCTCTCAGTTGATTGTTGCGGCCTACCCTGAATATAGTCGGGGCTAATGGGCATTTTTTCACGGACATAGCCATTATTGGGTTCAATAGCTTGGTTTACTGTTTTTACCGGCGCGTAATTAGTCGGTTGGGCGCAGGCCGTCAGCAGCACAATTAGTGTCCATACTGCTAAGACGCTTGGTTTTGAAGCCTGAAAAATCATGGCGGGCGTTATTTATTCAGTAAGATTTTTTTTGCCGAATTTATTTTGGCAGCCAGGTAATCCGAGCCGCCACGATCGGGATGAATTTTTTGCATGAGTTTACGGTGTGCGGCGATGATTTCCTGCTCTGTAGCACCGGGCTTTAATCCTAGCACCTCGTAAGCCTCCTCTTTAGTCATGCCCCCTTTGGGGCTAGGCCTTTCGCCTTGCCTCTGCGATGATTGCTGTTTGGATGCAATAAAATCTAGCCATAAGCGGTGCAGATAAGGTGCATAGCGGAGCAGCACCGGCAACATCCGTGCAGCAAAGGCCACAAAAATACCAAGCAGCGCAAACAACCAGTTCAAGTGGCCGGTAACGCCCAAATAAAGGAGTCCAAGGCCGATAAGGGAGAAAAATAGGATTCTGATAATACGCGCCACATTCTCTGGCGATGCCCTTTGAAAAGCCCACAACGCGTAAATGGCAATGACGATCAACAACAAGACCAGGTAAACTCGAATCACACTATGCTCCGGCGCAATGGCCGTTTTGAGGTTTCTATTTCTTAGCCGCAGCTTAAATAATACCTTAGAATACTGTTGCTAACGAGACTTGCCCCCTGTTTATTTGATAATGGCTTTTATGCCCTGATGACTATGAAAAATGCTAAGGTCCCAATTATAGGCTTCGCGGCTTTTAGTGGAACGGGAAAAACCACGTTGTTAACTCAACTCATCCCGATATTAAAGCAACAGGGTTTACGCATAGGTTTAATCAAACACAGCCACCATAATTTTCAGATAGACCAGCCCAGCAAAGACAGTTTCCGCTTGCGCGAAGCAGGAGCGTCGCCGGTCATGCTGGTGTCAACGCACAGACGCGCAATCATCACAGAATTTCAACCCGCCAGGGAACCCATGCTGGATGAGCAACTGCTCACGTTCGACCAGTCGGAACTGGATTTGATCTTGGTTGAGGGATTCAAGGCGGCACATTTCCCTAAAATAGAACTGCACAGGCCGTCACTTAACAACCCCTTACTTTACCCCAACGACCCTGACATTATTGCGATTGCTACCGACTATCCGTTAGCCACTCCCCAAAGTTTGGTGCAATTAGACCTCAATCAGCCTGAGCTAATTGCAAAATTCATTATCCAGCAATTCCATCAATTCAAGGTACGAACATGATTGATCCATGCAGCCTCGAATCTACATCGTTATTGAGCCTTGATGACGCATTAGAAAGGATCAAGATAGCCATACAACCGGTTATGGCTTCGGAACGGGTGGCATTAAAAAACGCCCTGGGACGAGTTCTGTCGGAAGGCGTTGTTTCGCCTATCAATATTCCTTTTGGCAGAAACTCATCTATGGATGGCTATGCCTTATCTAGCAAGGATATTAATGCTAATCAGCCTTTCACGCTTAGCCTGACGGGTGTTTCCTGGGCAGGCAAACCTTTCCAAGGCTCGCTGCAAGCGGGCCAATGTGTGCGGATTTTTACTGGGGCATTGTTACCGGATGAAACCGATTCTGTGGTTATCCAGGAGCAGGTTAGCGCAGATGGGGAAAATATCGTATTTCCGGCAAACATCGCTGCCTATCAGAATATCCGGGAAGCGGGCGAAGACATTAAACAAGGCAGTTTGGTATGTCCTCGGCTGAAAAAATTAACGGCGGCTGATATCGGATTGCTGGCTTCTGCCGGAATCTATGATTTGCCGGTGCGGCGCAAACTGAATATTGCCTTTTTTTCCACGGGCGACGAATTAATGGGCATAGGCCAACAGCCGGAACTGGGAAAAATCTACGACAGCAACCGTTATGCTCTGGCTGGATTGCTGGCTGATCCTTGTTACAGCGTAGTCGATATGGGAGTGATACCCGATGACAGGCAGTTGCTTGAAGATGGCATTAAGCAAGCGGCTGAGTGCAATGACGTGATTATTACCACAGGCGGGGCTTCGGTCGGGGATGCCGACTATATCAACGATATTTTGGCAAGCTGCGGGGTAGTCAACTTTTGGAAAATTGCCATCAAGCCCGGCAAGCCGCTGGCCTTCGGTAAAATCGGGCCGTGTTATTTTTTTGGCCTGCCCGGCAATCCGGTTTCAGTTATAGTCACTTTTCAACAGATTGTTGCCCCAGCGCTTAAACAGTTGTCTGGCGCGGCAGCAAACAAGCCGTTGCGGTTGCTGGCGACTTGTATCACCGCCCTAAAAAAAGCGCCAGGTCGGCAAGAATTTCAGCGCGGCATCCTCACGCAAGATACTGACGGAAATTTTTTTGTGGCATCCACTGGGCAACAAGGCTCTCATATCCTCAGCTCAATGAGCCAGAGCAACTGCTATATTATCTTGTCCGCTGATTCTAAGGGTGTAAGTAGCGGCGAAAAAGTGCTGGTTGAGCCGTTTAATGTGTTTTTTTAGCTTTAACCCATTCGCAACACAACCTCTTCCGTCGTCCTGGTCTATCACAGTCTTCGTTAAGCTGGCATACTGAAATAGCCAAATATTTTAATTCCGGTTGAACTGCCATTTATATTCAGATGCTATTATGTTTGCGCTAAACAACTACTTAATTTCAAGCGTTATTTAATCATCAGATTGAAAAGTTAGGCTGCTTAAATTATCACCTAGCATCAACGCAAAAAACAGCCCAAGATGCCCCGTATTGTTTAGTGCAATTAATGCAAACAAGTCTAACTCTCGGGAGCTATCTTATGTCTTCATTATTAAAATCTCAAACCCTGGCCCTTGCAGATCTTCTTTTTTCTGCCACAGCCATTGCAACTGAACACAAGCCTACTAGCCTCCAAACATCTTGACAAAAGCACGTATCGGCCAAAAAGCTCCCTTATTTTCGGTATCCGACTGGGTTCAGGGAGAACCCACTAATTTCGACCAACTTACGGGCAGAGTGGTGTTACTGGAAGTGTTTCAGGTCAATTGCCCTGGCTGTTTCCTGTACGCACTGCCGCAAGCGATAGACTTGCACCAACGCTATTCTGGCGCAGGGCTGACCGTGCTAGGCATCGCCACCGCATTCGAGGATTTCGACAAGAATACCCTGGAAAATCTGCTTCGGCTCGTCAAAACCCAAGAGGTTATAGGCGAGACCTTGAATATGCTAGACCAACACGGCATCCTGACGGCGGGGCGGCTACCTTTCAGCATACCCTTCCCTTTGGCGATGGATCGCTTGGTAAAGCGGGATATTGAGGTAAGCGAAGATGAAATCACTGCCTTTATTGAAGAACATATCCACAATTTTGGGCAAAAAGTCAAAGTTTACCAAGAAAACGTCATGCATCAAATCCGGGGTTACCTGCAAAAACTGGAATACCACGCCCAGACTTTTGAGCTGTTTAACCTGAAAGGAACCCCTTCCCACATTTTGGTGGACAAAAAAGGCTTACTCAGGGATTGCGCTTTTGGTTCGCATCCAGGACTTGAAAAGCATGTGCGGGAGTTATTGCAGGAATGACCTTTTCTTTACAACCAAAGCCAAGTAGATACTGTCTTAAAACACATTATGTGTAAGGAATCGCTGACTTAATTCTTCGACAGGCCAGGACAAGCGGTATCGCATTGATTCTGTTCGTGGTGAGCTTATCAGTCATCGTTTAAATGATTTTGTGTAACCAAGCTAGCGCGATAACTACGCATAAGGGCTAGAAATGCCAGAAAATCATACAGCCAGTGGATGATGATCGGGGTTAACAGATTTCTTTCACCGCCATAATCCAAGGCAAGTCCCAAATATACACCGACCAACGTAGCCAATACAGCATATAACGGTGTTACGGCATGCACCAAACCAAAGACAAGATTACTGCCAACCAAGCCAGCAGTCAGACCCCAGGATGATTCCATCCAGGGTTGGATCACTCCACGAAATAGGATTTCTTCGGATATGCCGGCAATGGCCGCCAGGATGAATAAGTCCGCCCAATGATAGCGGTGCAGGCCAGGCCCTAAAGTTTCCAGCAGCAAACGCCTGATAGTAACGACGGATTTGGCTGTGAGCCGCTCCAGAAGTAAAAACAGAAGAAATAAGGGGATAGTCCCCAAGATTCCATAGATGATAGCGGTATCAGAATACTGTAAAGAGGCAAACGGATTGATAGCGCCCAGCCATCCTAATACTACGGCGACCACAATCAGGGCGGCTTCAAACAAGCAGGCATTTTTAAAAAAACGGTCGGGGCTGAACGGGGAGTTATCCATGTCCATTTAGGCTTTAGGCAAGGTCACGCCCGTCTGCCCCTGGTACTTCCCGCCCCGGTCTTTGTAAGACGTTTCGCAAACCTCGTCGCTGCCAAAAAATAGCATTTGGGCAACACCTTCATTTGCATAGATTTTTGCCGGCAGCGTGGTGGTATTGGAAAACTCCAGGGTGACGTGGCCTTCCCATTCCGGTTCCAGCGGCGTGACATTCACGATAATCCCGCAACGGGCATAAGTCGATTTGCCCAGGCATACCGTCAACACATCGCGGGGAATGCGAAAAAACTCCACCGTCCGCGCCAAGGCGAAGGAGTTGGGCGGAATAATGCACACATCGGCTTTTATATCCACAAAGCTGTTGGAATCGAAATTTTTGGGATCGACCACCGCAGAATTGATGTTGGTGAAAATCTTGAATTCGTCCGAGCAGCGTACGTCATAACCATAACTCGACGTGCCGTAGGAAATAACGCGTCCTTTTTCGGAATCCCTGATTTGACCGGATTCAAACGGTTCTATCATGCCGTGTTGTTGTGCCATACGGCGTATCCATCTGTCTGATTTGATGCTCATAAGTAGTAACTTAATTGTTTTAGTGTGTAGGTTGGGGATCGTGCCTCACCCCAACGACCCTGTTCTTCATGTCGCTTGACTTCGATAACAGTATTTACATTTATACCCCTTACTGCCCTATCATAATATTAGTTCTTTCGGACAGGGTAACTGAGTTCCGCAACACACGTGAAACTGCGAGCATCTTCAGAAATTCTCTTTTGTAACTTTCATGGATGCCGAGCAATATACAAAACTCCAGTGGCTCCAGGTTTTTAAGTTCAATGGCGTGAATAAGGACAAGGCTATGGAGAATTGCGGCCTTCTTCTTTTCTTTCTCTGCCCTATAAAGCGCGGTGCGAATATTGTCGAGTAATTGCATAGTTTTCTGCATTTTTCTTTGCCTTACTAAACAACCACCAGCTTTAGCTGGTGGTTGTTTAGTAAAATCTGGTGATTATATTCCCCTCATCCTAACCTTCTCGGCATACCGCTATGCTGCTCCTGCGTTGTCAAGCCACAGGAACGTGGTGAATATGGAAAATACAGGAGCCTTTTCCACCTACTTACCTACATCCTTGTAGGCATCCCTTAAGGGAGAGGGGACTAAATCGCTTAGCTTAACGGCATTCCCCAAACCAACTTAGTTTGTCATGCAAGCTTACCACCGTGCCAATAATTATAATTGTTGGCGCTTTAATGGCTTGCTTTGCCACCAATGCGGGTAAGGTTGCCAATGTGCCGGTAATAACTTTTTGATTGTCCGTTGTGCCTTGTTGTATCAAGGCGATGGGCAATTCACTAGGGCTGCCATGTGCAATCAGGGATTGACAAATTTGCTCCAGTCCAATCAAACCCATATAAATGACCACGGTTTGGTTGGGCAATGCCAATTGTGTCCAGTTTAGGTTGACGCAATCATTTTTTAGATGTCCGGTCACGAAAACACAGGACTGGGCATGATCGCGGTGCGTCAAAGGGATGCCCGCGTAGCTTGCACAACCAGATGCGGCAGTAATGCCGGGTACGACCTGAAAATGAATGCCTTGCGCCATTAAGGTTTCTATTTCTTCACCACCACGGCCAAAGATGAAAGGATCGCCGCCTTTTAAGCGGGCCACCCGTTTTCCTGCTTTTGCTAGATCAGCCAGCAGATGGTTTATGGAAATTTGTGGCAATGTATGGTTTTGCCGTTGTTTACCGGCATAAATTTTTTCAGCATCCCGGCGGGCAAGGTCGATAATTTCCGTAGACACCAAGCGGTCATAAACCACGACATCCGCTTGCTGTAGTAAGCGCAGCGCCCGGAACGTCAATAAATCGGCGGCACCTGGGCCAGCGCCTATCAAATAGACTTCACCCGTGTTAGCGCTGCCGTCATAATCGTCAAGCGCTAGCTTTATCAGCTTTTCAGCATTCTGCTCATTTCCAAAAAAGACTTGTTCGGTGATGGTTCCCTGGAATACGTTCTCCCAAAAAATCCGCCGTTGTGGCGCAATTTTAATGCGCTGTTTGACCTTATCCCTGAATTTTTCAGCCAGGCCCGCTAACCTCCCATAAGCGGGCGGAATGACGGATTCAATTTTAGCCCTGAGCAATCGTGCCAAAACCGGGGCAGAGCCCCCGGAAGATACCGCAATAACAATCGGTGAACGGTCAACGATTGCAGGGAAGATAAAACTGCTAAGTCCAGGATTATCGACTACATTGACCGGAACGCCCTGCTCTTCGGCAGTTTTGGCAACCAGCAGATTGGTTTCAGTATCGTCCGTTGCTGACACGATCAGCCGGAATTGCCGTAAATCGCCAGGAGCAAAGGATGTTTGTTGTAAGGTCAATGAATGGGAGGTTTGCATGGAAGCGACTGTTGCGCCAATATCCCTGGCGATAACGGTGATTTTTGCCCCAGCACGGAATAACAACTCGATTTTTCGGGCGGCGATGTCGCCAGCGCCTACGACAAGGCATTCTTGTCCCTTAAGGTTGAAAAAAACGGGGAAATAATCCACTACAAGCTAATTCGTCGATTTGGGCGTGGATGTTATTATATGCAATCTCTAGCGCAACCGAGACAAAAATTAGCAATGATTGATTTAACCATGATCGAATTTAGCCATGATTGAGTTTACCTTGGAAGTTGATGCCAGCGGCTTAAACTGTCCATTACCTTTATTGCGTTTGAAAAAAGCGCTGATGGAAGTGCAAAGTGGAGATGTTATAAAAATCATAGCCACCGATCCCGCCGCACATTTAGACATCGGCGTTTATGTTGACCAAACGGGTCACCAGCTTCTTAAATTGACAAGACAAGTGAATGTGCAGATATTTTTTATCAGGAAAAAATGATTACACACTGGAATGAGTTGCTATCCTCTAATCCTGGGGTAACAACTGCGGATTCCATACGACCTCCCACAAATGCTGGTCAGGATCTTGAAAATAACCGGCGTAACCACCCCAAAAGGTTTCCTGGGCTGGTTTCACGATAATAGCCCCGGCATTTTTTGCTTGCTCCATAACCGCGTCGACTTCTGCCTTGGACGATACGTTATGTCCGAGAGTCAGCTCGTTATGGCTTGGGTTCCTTAGAGGAAGGCCTGAATCATGGGAAATACTCTTGCGTGGCCAGATTGCAAGCTTTAACCCGCCTTGCAAGTCAAAGAAGGCCACGGCTCCGTGTTCAAACTCCTTGCCGATTATGCCTTCTGTCTTCCAGCCCAAGCCATCACGATAGAACCGAAGCGACCCCTCTAAGTTGTCAACACCAAGGGTAATAACAGTAATTCGAGCTTTCATAAGTAATCTTTCTATGTGGTATAGTTTTAATCGGACATCCAAACAGGTGTCTGCCACTATCTATTTCTGAAAATGCTGTTTCGGACAATCACTCGTCCTTAGGCTAATCATCGGCCAATTCGCGGCTTTCGCATAAGCGCTTAGCTTTTCGTCGGCATCTACGGCAACAGGGTTGTCCACACGCTTAAGCAAGGGCAGGTCGTTGTGTGAATCGCTGTAAAACCAACTGTTTGCGAGAGTTTCTGAAGACTGTTCCAACCACTCTTCTAACAGCTTAACTTTGCCTTCCTGAAAACAGGGAATTCCGGTAAAAGTGCCGGTATATCTGCCGTCCACAAAATCCGGCGTGGTCGCCAATAAAAGTTCAATGCCATAAAGTTTGACGATAGGTTCGGTCACAAACCGATTGGTCGCGGTAATGACCATTAGCGTGTCGCCCCGTTTTCTGTGTTTGTCTATAAGCTGTTGTGCCGGTTTTAATAGCAGCGGACGGATGATGGTTTCGATGAACTGGTTACGCCACCGATAAAGCTCATCAGGCGTGTTATCAGCCAACGGTTTGAGTGAAAAATGTAGGAACATGGAAATATCCAGATCTCCTTGCTTATAGTCACTGTAAAACTTGGCGTTGGCCTCCTCATAGTAAGCTTTGTCAACAATACCTTGATCTACCAGAAACTGCCCCCAAAGATAGTCGCTGTCATCGGCAATCAGGGTATTGTCTAAATCAAAAATCGCTAAACTCACAGTTAACCTGGCTTAAAAAATTAAAGGGATATGCCCTATGGCATCTAGGCTTTTTTTGTGGAACAATGGTGCTTAATTACTAAATGCCATCTCACCCCTCAATTTTATCATACGTGGACTGTAGGGATGGGAGAGGTAAAAGACAAAGGTTTTTTGACATGATCGACTCAAAAGGATACCGGCCCAATGTCGGCATCATCCTTTGCAATGACGAGGGTCGCGTGTTTTGGGCAAAACGGATGGGCGTGGACTTGTGGCAATTTCCGCAAGGCGGCATCAATCAAAATGAAGATCCTGAGACGGCGATGTATCGTGAATTGTGGGAGGAAACGGGGCTGCAACAGCAACACGTCCAGGTGCTAGGCCGAACGCGCTATTGGCTGAAGTATCAACTGCCAGACCGTTACGTCCGCAAAAATTCAGTGCCCCTGTGCATTGGCCAAAAACAGATATGGTTTATGCTGCGTTTGGTTACGCATGAATCCAATGTGCGCTTTGATCATTGCCACAAACCTGAATTTGATGGCTGGCGTTGGGTGGATTATTGGGAACCGCTTAAGGATGTCGTGTACTTCAAACGCAAGGTTTACCAAAGGGCGATGACCGAGTTGGGTGCGATCCTTACCATTGATTCCGTTCCGGTGGATGCCACCGGTTATCTGGCGAAAGAAATCAAAACCAAGCCTAATAAGCTTCAATAGCCTTCCATATCTGTCCGCAAGCCTGTCAATTGTTCAGGCAAGCGCACGACACCTGAATCCATACTGCCGTCAGTATAGAGATTAATCCAACGATAACCAGGGGATGAGTCATCCAAACTAAAGCGTTCGCTTTGGGGTTTGAACTGAAAACAGGTGGATGGTGTCGCCAGTATCCGGACAGAATTGACCTGGACATCCATAGCCTGATGAATATGGCCATTGATGATAGCTTTCACGTTCGGGAAGCGATTGATAAGGGCAAATAATTCCTGGGCGTTTTCAATCATCATGGCATCCATCCAAAGGCTTCCGGTGAGCAGGCAATGATGGTGAACGGCGATTAGTGCATAAAAGTTTGGGCTATCCCTTAATGACCGCTCCAGAAACGCTAATTCCTCAACTGATAAGTATCCGACTTCAGAACCTTGCATTTGGCTGTTCAAGCTAATGATTTGCCAGTTTCCTAACACCATCTGCTTACGGCAGTTGACTTTTTCAGTACACAATACTTCTTGCATAATTTCGAAATCATCATGATTACCGGGTAAGCATAAGCATGGGATGGTGTGCGCTTGAAGCCGTCTTAGTATGTACTGATAACTCGCCGGGCAAGGGTCTTGAGCCAGATCGCCCGTGATCAGGCACAGGTCGAAATTCCGGTATGAATTGATGGCATGTTCCAGAACCGCATTAAAATAGTAAGCAGTGTTGACACCTAATAAAGTTGCTTCCGGCGTAGCCAAGATATGCGGGTCGGTAATTTGTAATATCGAGAAATAATTGGAAGAATCAGGCATGTTTTGCGGTCATTCGTTGATTTTACACAACACTTTGGAGTTTCTTTCTGGGTTGTAATGCACTTTTAGCGGTTCTGGAAGATTGGCGATAGTCGAGGGCTGAAACCCCCGCTCAATAAACCAATGCGCCGTTTGTGTTGATAATACAAATAGCTTTTTTAGCTTCAGTTGCTTGGCTTTTTGGTTTACATAATCGAACATGCGCTGCCCCCGTGCCGATCCTTGATAATCAGGATGGACTGCAAGACAGGCAATAGCGCCAAACTGGCCTTGTTCATCAGGATGCAGCGCCATGCAGCCAGTAATCAGGCCGTCCCTTTCCAGGACAATATAGTCCGCGATTTCCATTTCGATTTTTTCCCTGGAGCGTTTTGCCAGTTTGCCTTGCTGCTCCAGGGGTTTTATTAGCTCAAGTATGCCGCCTATGTCGTTGAGCGTGGCGGGACGTAGCGCTTCAAACGGTGTTGAGCTAATCAAGGTGCCAATACCGTCACGACTAAAAAGCTCCAGCAACAAAGCGCCATCAAGGGTCCTGTCGATTAAGTGAACCCGCTTTACCCCCGATTGACAGCTTTGTATGGCGGCTTTAAGGGGCAAGGCAAGGGTGTCCGGTGTATTAGGGTATTTTTGTAAAAATAGATTGGCTTCATCCGTCGTAATCTGACGAATCGGCTGATTATTATTGGGATTTTGAAAGCTTTGTTCCGTGAGTAAGACCAACTTTTCCGCGTTTAGCGAAATCGCCACTGCTGTTGCGACTTGTTCGGCAGACAGGTTAAAGACTTCGCCACTGGGCGAGTAACCGATTGGCGAAATTAGCACGACATTTTTCTGTTCCAGTTGTTGTTGGATGGCGTTACTATCAATACGCCGAACTTCGCCGGTGTGACAATAATCAACGCCATCGATAACACCCAAGGGTTTGGCCGTGACAAAATTTCCGGACGCGACTTTAAGGCCGCTATCCGCCATTGGCGAGTTAGCCAAGCCCATCGACAATAAGGCTTCGATTTCCACACGCACCAGCCCTGCGGCTTCTTTGGCGCATTGCAGGGCCAAATCATCGGTGATGCGGAGGTTATGATGGAAACGGGCAGGGGCATTAAGCCTGTTAAGCCGCTGGTCGATCTGTGGGCGTATGCCATGAACCAGCACCAAGCGTATCCCCAAGCTGCTGAGCAAGGCAAAATCGTGGACGTGGTGATCAAAGTCTTCAGCCAGCACCGCCTCGCCGCCAAAAGAGACGACAAAGGTTTTGTTGCGATGCGCGTGAATATAAGGCGATGAATTCCGAAACCAGCTTACAAATGAGTTTTGAAGTTCCATGGTTTGATTATAGAAATTAGGATTGGACGCGAATCAAAGGTGCTGCCCATAGTTGATTAAATAAAAATATTTTCAATTATAGCGACCTTTTTACAGGTCGTTTGTGAATATGTATGGCTAGATTAGGCAATATTTACTTGACTCTAAAGAAAGTCGTTAAGGTTTTGGTGTCGTAAGACATGCAGATGGCGTAGTGTTATAGGATGGGCTAAACAACGTGCAGCCCATCAATCGCGAGCGATGCGCCTCCTTATGTCGGCAGCATCCTATAAGCAAGCACTACATATTGCACAGGTTTCGACCGCCGCTTTCACCTCTCAAACAAAACCATCGACTCGACGTGTCCGGTTTGTGGAAACATATCCATCACCCCCACCTTAACGAGCTTATAGCCCATATCATTGACGAGAATACCAGCATCGCGCGCGAGGGTGGAAGGATTGCAAGACACATAAACAATCTGTTCCGGCTGCCACTGTTTAAAATGATGAAGGACTTCTGATGCGCCTGCCCTTGAGGGATCAAGCATTATTTTGTTGTATTTGCGCTTGATCCAGGGTTGGTCGCTAATATCCTTGCTCAAGTCCGCCGCATAAAATTCAGCATTTTCGATACCGTTATGCCGGGCATTTTCCCTGGCGTGTTTAACCAAGGGCAGGTCGCCTTCCACGCCTATGGCTAACCCGGCATATTTAGCGAGTGGTAAGGTAAAGTTACCCAGGCCGCAAAACAGGTCAAGTACGGTATCGCCCTTGGTTAAGTTGAGGGTCTCCAATACCCTGTTTACCATAAGACGGTTAATTTCATAATTCACCTGGGTAAACATGGAAGGCCGAAATTGAAATTCTATGCCCTGGTCGGGCAAGGCGTAAGTCGGTATCACTTCCTGTTCACCGTCTAAAGGCGTGATCGTATCCGGCCCTTTGGATTGCAGACATAGTGTTAGATTATGGACTTTGCCAAAAGCACGCATCCGCTCCTGGTCGGCTGCCGTCGGCGGTTCCAATACACGGATAGCCAACACACACTGCCCGTCACCGATAGCGACCTCAATCTGCGGAATTTTTTCCCGAATGCTTAACCCTGATATCATTTCGCCAAGTTCAACAAGTTTAGTTCCAACGACAGGATGCATAACGACGCAACTGTCTATCTCGGCAAGATAAGGATGCCGTTTTTCACGAAACCCCACCAACACCCGGTTTTTTTTGGCGACGTACTTAACGCCCAACCGCGCTTTCCGGCGATAACCCCAATGCGGCCCTGTTAATGGTTCCCAAAGC
>NZ_JBKKBJ010000258.1:0-11267 GCF_046714055.1 Methyloglobulus sp.
GGCAAGGAATACCGGGGGACTGACCGGCACGCCTTCGTCAAGGCCTGTGCACAGCAGGGCATCGGCCAGAAGTCCACCCGCGTCAACCGACCCCAAACCAACGGCAAGGCGGAACGGGTCATCCGCACCTTGATGGACATGGGGCACCGCCAACAAGTGTTCAAGGACGGGCAGCACCGCCATATCGAGCTGATGCGCTTCATTAACTCCTACAACACGGCCAAACCCCATAAGGGTTTGAATAACGCCACCCCTTATGAAATACTTACCGCTTATTTTAATCAACCCATCTATAAACAACCCTGAGATTTCTTACACCTAAAGCCAAGGTAATGAACGAATTTTTGCACAATTCCCCCCTCAAATATGTCATTCCCGGCATCTTGCTTGCCTGCCTTATCTGGCTTAGTTATGCGGTGCTACGTAATTTTTTGCTAATCATTACTTGGGCATTCATTATTGCTTATGTCATGTGGCCACCCTATCAATGGCTTAAGGCAAAATTAAATCACAATGCAACGCTGAGCGCTGCTGTCATGACGGGGGTTATTTCCACAGTGATTACACTGGCAATCTATTGGCTGGTGAGCATATTGCAAGCTGAAGTTAAAGTTATTTATCAAATTCTGTTACCGAACTTTGCACACCCACCCAAGCAATTACCTGACAGCGTCAGCCAAATCCCCTGGTTAGGTCATTATCTGCAACAGTATCTCGACCAATTAAATGCCGATGAAGCCGGGGTGAAAGCACAACTGGTCGATTGGGCAAAACAGTGGCTGGGTGAATTGGGCAACTTTCTTCGTGGTGTTGGTCGCCACATCATGCAACTTGGCTTCATTTTGGTGACGCTGTTCTTTTGTTTTCGTGATGGACAGCAAGCTGTCAAGCAATTACGGCAGGGTCTTGGCTATTTTTTAGGCGAATACCAGAACATTTATCTGCAAGCAGCCGGGGATACGGCGCGTGCGGTGGTTTATGGGCTGGTGCTTGCCGCTTTGGGGCAGGGTTTGATGGCGGGCATCGGCTATTCGGTTGCTGGAGTCAATGCGCCCGCATTATTGGGCGCAATTACCGCATTGTTGGCGATGGTTCCGATGGGAGCCACTTTGGTGTGGTTGCCTGTTAGTTTCGGCTTGATTCTTTCAAACCAAATCTGGCATGGAATCGGATTGTTGCTTTGGGGTGTTTTTGCCATTAGCACAGTGGATAACGTCATCCGGCCTTTGGTGATTAGTGGCGCCGGACGGATCCCTTTTTTAGTTGTCCTGTTCGGTGTTTTTGGCGGACTTACCGCTTTTGGCGCAGTCGGTTTGTTTTTAGGCCCGATCATCCTGTCGGTATTGCTGGCAGTATGGCAGGCATGGTTACGACAACTCTTAGTCAACAAGCAGAAATTACCAGGGAAAGAAAATCAAAATTGAGAAGTTGACATCCTGAGCTTGTCGAAGGACTGTGCAGAGTTTCCTTAGGTAGTTTTGGGTTAAACTTCTGCCAGAATCAACAATAAAGGCGGCAGGTATCCCGTGCTTGAAGTGGTTGACGTAGAACGTCACCGATTGGAATGTGCGGTCATTGAAGCGATCTGCCTCGAAAAAACAGCCACTTATATTCCTAAATCCAAAAAACATGACCTCAACCCAGCAAACAAGCCCTGAAAAAATCATTTTGCTGTTAAGTTTGCTGGGTATTTGTGTTTACCTGGTATTCCAGTATGCTTTGAAGATAGGTGATGAAACCTATACGCTATCGCTCAATGTTTCCTTAGCTTCAGCGGTCGCCAATATTTATCCCAATATCTATCAAGGTCAGCTTAGTTTTCCTGTTTCCTTGGTGCAAATGCCGTTGTACCTGGTATTAGCGCTGGGCGGAATTCCCCTGGTTTTCCAGATTATAGGGAAATTCCTGCAAGGTCACTTTGGCGCCGATTTATTGGCTGGACTGTCAATAGTCACAGCGGTTTTGCTGGGTGAGCATCTGGCCGGGAGTCTGGTGATATTAATGCTTTCCAGCGGTGTAGTGCTGGAATCGTATGCGGTAAAAAAGGCTTCTTCGGTGTTAGAGGCACTGGCTAAACGTATGCCATCCATTGCCCACAAAAAATCAGGCGAGGCGCTTTCTGACATTGCCACGGAACAGGTCAAAATTGGCGATACCTTATTGGTGCTCCCGCATGAGATTTGCCCAGTGGATGGCACGGTGCTGGAAGGGGGTGGGGCCATGGATGAATCCTATCTGACCGGCGAGCCGTACATGATGTCCAAGACCAGCGGCTCGCAAGTCATGTCAGGGGCGATTAACGGTGATTCGGCATTGACGATTCGTGCGGATAAACTGGCGGTTGATTCGCGGTATGCAAAAATCACGGAAGTCATGCGCGCTTCTGAACAGCACCGGCCTCGCCTTAGACGGTTAGGCGACCAGCTAGGTGCGCTTTACACGCCATTAGCCCTGATTATCGCCCTGGCAAGTTGGGTGATGACTGGCGATGTAGTCCGGTTTTTGGCGGTACTCGTGATCGCCACTCCGTGTCCTTTATTGATCGGCATACCGGTTACTATTATAAGTTCCATTTCACTGGCTGCACGGCGCGAAATTATCATCAAAAATCCAGCCATCCTGGAAACCATAGGCACTTGCCGGACTGCGATTTTTGATAAGACCGGCACACTCACCTATGGCCGCCCGTCCCTGACAAAATTGATTCCGACCAGCACTTATGATGAAAAAACCGTGCTGACTTTAATCGCCAGCCTGGAACGATATTCCAGGCATCCGCTATCCAATTCGATTGTCAGGGCGGCAGAAGCAGCAGGGTTGTCATTCCTTGCTGTCAATAATATCAAAGAGTTGGCTGGCGAAGGCGTGATAGGTGATGTGGCGGGGGAAAAAGTCCAGATTACCAGCCGTAAAAAAATTCTGGAACACCAGCCGGAAATCTTGAGTCAGTTGCCGCCCGTCAGTGGCGGTTTGGAATGTGTTGTCCTTATTGACGGCAACTACGCCGCCCTATTGCAATTCAGGGATGAAGTGCGCTCCGACAGTTCGTCGTTCATCAACCATTTACATCCTAAGCATTCGTTTGGCCGGGTTATGATCGTGTCAGGCGACAGGGAGTCGGAAGTCCGTTATCTTGCCGAACAAGTCGGCATAAAACATGTATTTTTTAGCCAAAGCCCCGAGCAGAAGCTGGAAATAGTCCGCAATGAAACCAAGGCTGCAAAAACCGTCTACCTGGGCGACGGAATCAATGATGCTCCGGCGCTGACTGCGGCGACCATAGGCATCGCCTTCGGCCAGAATAGCGATATTACGGGTGAGTCCGCCGATGCGGTGATCATGGATAGCTCGTTGCTGAAAGTCGATGAACTTTTTCATATTGGCGAGCGTATGCGTAGAATCGCTTTACAAAGTGCAATAGGCGGAATGGCATTGAGTTTGATAGGGATGGGTTTTGCCGGATTAGGCTATCTTTCGCCGGTAGCCGGGGCTATCACCCAGGAACTTATTGATGTCATTGCGATTTTAAATGCTTTTAGGGCAGCAATCCCGCCAAAAACACTTTCAGATTTTTAGCCATATTGCCCCCGAAAAACAGGGTACCAAGCGGGACTGGGTTTGCAACCCAGTCCCTAACGTTTCAAAACAACTTCAAGCTACAATGCGGTTAACGTAGCGTAGCAGAAACAATGCGGTCAGGTTTGCAAAACCCGTCCGGCTCAAGGGTGATCTTGCCCAGATTTCACGGACACCCCACTAAGCGACTTTTTTAGTTTCATTCGCTTCAAACGCGGCTGGGCTTAGATAGCCCAATTTCGAGTGAAGCCGTTTGCGATTGTAATACACTCCAATGTATTCGAACACCTGATACTTGGTATCGGAACGGGTTTTAAAGCGTTCGCCATGCACCGCTTCGACTTTAAAGCTGTGGTTCCAGCTTTCCATTGCCGCATTGTCATAGCAGTCGCCTTTCTTGCCCGTGCTGCAAATCAATTGGTGATTGCTGAAAAGTTTCTGGTAGGCAGACGGACAATACTGGCTGCCCCGGTCAGAATGGACTATCACGCCTTTTGGCATCTTTCGGTGCCATAATGCCATGATCAGGGCATCACACACCAGCGTTGCCGCCATCCGCTCATTAATTGCCCAGCCAATCACCCGCCTTGAATAAAGCTCAAGTACGACCGCCAAATACAGCCAACCTTCGTCCGTCCAGATATAGGTGATGTCCGACACCCATTTTTGGTTGGGCGCATCCGCCGTGAAGTTTTGCTCCAATAGGTTGGGGGCAACCGGTAAGCTATGGCGGCTATTCGTGGTCGCCTTGTATTTCCTGGCCGCCCTCGCCCGCCAGCCGTTGTCCCGCATGATCCTGGCGACGCGGTGCCGACCGGCTGCCTTGCCTTCGTCCCGAAGCCGCCGGGCGACCCTGGGTGCGCCAGGCCGTCCTTTTCCGTCCTCAAACACCCGTTTGATTTCAGCCTTCAGCATCTGCCTCGCTTGGTCTCTGGCTGAAGGTGGGCGCCGTTTCCAGCCATAATAACCGCTACGCGAAACCGACAGCAGGCGGCACATCAGTCCTACCGGGAAATGCTTTTCGTTAGCCTTAGTCATGGCGCACTTCACTTGGGCAGTTTTGCAAAGTACGCTGCCGCCTTTTTTAGGAAAGCCACCTCGTCTTCCAGGCGGGCATTGTCCCGTTTAAGGCGGGCCAGTTCGGCTTGCTGGAGCTTTTGTCCTTCAAACGGCTTGCCAGTTTCACGACGTTTTGTACGCCACGAATACAACATCGCTTCGGCGAGGCCTAAATCCTGCGCCACCTTGGGGATGCCATCCCGATCCGCCCGTCCTAATGCCTGTCCTTTAAACTGTGCGGTATATTTGTTGCGGACAACTGCGGTATTTGGTTCTTTTTTGGTTTTCATAGGTTACCTCGGTTTTAGAGATTACTCCCTTAGCCGAGTGTCCGCTAGAGTGGGGCAAGATCAGTATGCCATTACACACCTCCACGGACAACAACAAAGCAATGCACTGAGTATTGATCGAACAAACGATCATGCTTTAAATAATTTTTGTATTGGGTTGGATTTTTAGTCCAGGATTGGACTAAAGGGGATTGGTCTAACTGGTTCATTACGCCAACTCATTGAGCAAAAATAATGCAGAAGAGAAGTGCGCCTAAATTTGCGCCTTGCTGCGGTTATGTTGCTTCAACTCGACGGGCAATCTTGCTGATATGCTTAAGGATCAACGGCTTTGATGGTGGGTCGTGCGCGGCTCGAACGCGCGACAACCGCATTAAAAGTGCGATGCTCTACCAGCTGA
Organism: Methyloglobulus sp.; assembly: GCF_046714055.1. Classification (GTDB taxonomy): domain Bacteria; phylum Pseudomonadota; class Gammaproteobacteria; order Methylococcales; family Methylomonadaceae; genus Methyloglobulus. Next base: position 5,326 of record NZ_JBKKBJ010000258.1, read on the forward strand.
GCTAACGACCCAACAAAGACTCATAATTATAACAATCAACAAAATCTTTGCAAGATTTTTCTATTATTGGTAACGAGTAGGGTCTCGTACCCCCGATTCGAGAAAACCTTGCATCCTTAGTCGGCAAGCATCACAAACTCTACATGCCCGGCCTTGGTCATCGGCGGAATAGCATGAGACGGTAGGCGCATAATTAACTCCAAGCTTAACACCCAACTTGATAATGTCGGCTTTACTTAGGGCAATGAGTGGGGTGTGTATGGCGAAATGTTCACCTTCTGCCCCGGCTTTGGTTGCAAGATTGGCCAGTTGTTGAAAAGCCTTTATGAATTCAGGCCTACAGTCGGGATAGCCGGAATAATCGACCGCGTTAACTCCAATAAAAATATCCCTTATTTTTAATACTTCCGCCCATCCCAAGGCAAAAGCCAGAAATATGGTATTCCGTGCCGGTACGTAAGTCACCGGTATGCCATCTTGGGGTTTATCAGGAACTTGGATTTTTTCATCGGTGAGCGCTGAACCACCTATGGCGTCAAGTCCAAGTTTGACGACTTTGTGTTCTTTTACCTGATACGTCTGAGCTATCTCACTGGCAGCCTTTATTTCGGCATGATGCCTTTGCCCATAATCGAAACTTAGGGCGTAACAATCAAGCCCCTGTTGCTTAGCAACGGCCAGCACGGTGATTGAATCTAACCCGCCAGATAAGAGGATGATCGCTTTTTTGGACATACGTACTACTTGCCTCGGACATCGTCCCAAAGCAATTTATGAAGCTGGATTTGGAAGCGCACAGGCAACCTGTCCTGTAGTATCTTATTGGCTAACTCGGTCGGGTTTTGCTGCCCCATAACAGGCGAAAACAATACCTCACAACAAACTGGCAAGTGGTATTCGGATAACATCTGCTTAGACCAACCGTAATCTTCTTCATTACCGATGACGAATTTGACCTGATCATTTTTGGTTAGGTACTGGATATTTTGATAGAGGTTTTTACTTAATTCCCCTGAACTGGGCGTTTTAAGATCCATCACCTTTATAACACGAGGGTCAACCGCTGAGACATCAATAGCACCGCTGGTTTCCAGAGAGACGATATACCCCAGATCGAGCAGCCTTGTCATCAACTCAAAGCACGAAGACTGTGCGAGCGGCTCTCCACCCGTGACCGTGACATAACGCGCTCCGTAGCTCTCGACTTCGGCAATAATGTCGCTGATGTCTTTTTTTTCGCCGCCAGTGAAGGCGTATTCGGTATCACAATAACTGCATCTTAAGGGACAGCCCGTGAGCCTGATAAAAACAGTGGGAATGCCGACTGTGTTGGACTCCCCTTGCAGGGAGTAAAAAATTTCCGTTATGCGCAACGAACTCACAATCAGGGCCCACTTCCATCAAGGATAAGCAGTTTTTTTTCCGCTAACCTTGCGGCTTTGGAACCCGAAAATCCAGTGGTCACTTGCATCAGGTATTCACGGGCTTTTGCCGAATTTTTCTCTTCCATTTCGATATACCCCAGTTTTAGCAAAGCATCAGGGACTTTTGCAGAGTTAGGATAGGTTTCGACAACAGCACTAAACGCTTTGCGGGCCGAGGCATTATCCAGATTAACCCGATGGGCTTCACCTAACCAATATTGTGCATTACCCGCGTAAGCGCTCCCTGGATGGTTGGCGATATAGGCATTGAATTCAGTTATAGCCTGGCTCGTCCGGCCATTTCTGAGATCATCATAGCCTTGTTGATATTCCTGTTTTTCAGCTTCGGGAACTTGGGCAGAGCTGGCGGCAGAAGATGTAGAAGATGCTTGAGCAGGATTAGGAACAGGTGTTTCCGCCGTATTTCCAATGGCATCGGATGGGTTGCCCTCTGATTGACCTTGAGGAACTGGCTGATCGCTGATTGCAGGTGCAGAGGATTCTGTTTCTGTTGAGCCTGACTCTGCGGGTACTGAAGCATCAGGAGGAGTTTCTGCTAACGGCGAACCGCCTGTACCGGATTTATTTTCAATGCTCTGTAGACGGTCATCGAAATCCGTATACATGGTTTTTTGCTGCTTTTTCAGATCTTCAATCTGAGACACTTGTTCCTCAACCTTGCCGGTGAGTTGCTGCACTTCAGCTTGCATTTGCTCTATCCGCTTCATCATCTCATAGGTTGTTGTTAATGATGCAGGTGGGTTGGGAGCATTAACCGCTGGATTGGGCGTTACCCCACCCGTACTCCCAACAACCGGAGGCAACTCAGCACAAGCCGTGCTACAAGCACACAATAACAAAGCAATCCGCGCATTCATCAATGCTTACCTCTGATAAGACAATTCAGCACGGCGATTGCGCTCGTAAGAGCTTTCATCACTACCAAATACGGCAGGCTTTTCTTCGCCATAACTAATCAGGGTCAATTGACCATCGGAAACGCCCTGTGTCCTCATCATCCCAGCGACCGCTTTTGCACGTTGGTCGCCCAAGGCAATGTTATATTCAGGTGAACCGCGTTCGTCCGCATGACCTTCCAGTGTCAATTTTTGGTTAGGATGGGCAACCAAATATTGGGCATGGGCATTTATCACTTGAATAAAATCCGGCTGGACTTCACTGCTATCCAGCATGAAGTAGATCGTACTTCTGGATAGCGGGTTATTCGGGTCGCTGAATTCGGGGCCTAAGAAGGCATTATTCCCAGAAACTCCTGTGTAACCTGATCCTGCCATGCCTGATAACCCGCTGGTCGATGCGTCGTTGATGCCGCTGGCTGCATTTTGTCCGGCACTGTCGAGGCTATCTGTCGCTTCGTCTTCACTACAACCGGATAAGGCGAATATAGCTACCAGTAAAACCCATAATAGTTTATTTAATTTCATAGTCTTTGTTCCTGAGAATGTTGATCGGTTTAGGGGAATTCGATGCGAAGCTTAGGGTGCCCAAGCAGGTTCGCGTACGCCACCATTGTTAAAAGCCAGTCTTTGCTGCATTTTACCATCTAAAGACACGGCGGATAAGTAAGCTGTGCCGCCTTTTTTGGTCGCGTACAGAATCATCGTGCCATTTGGCGCAAAACTGGGCGATTCATCGGCAGGGCCTGTCGTCAACACGTTGATCGACTTGCTGCCTACGTCCATCACGCCAATGCGGTAATCGCCGCCATTGCCATGCACCATTGCTATGCTTTTGCCATCGGGAGAAAAGCTGGCGCGGGCGTTATAATCGCCTGAAAACGTGATCCGTTTTTCCCCACCGCCAATGCTGGAGACTATATACAGTTGCGGTTTGCCGCCGCGATCTGAGGTGAATACGATGTTGCTGCCATCGGGCGACCAAACTGGTTCGGTGTCAATCGCAAAGCTTTTGGTCAATTTGGTTAATGCGCCGGTTCCCAGATTAAGGGTGTAAATATCTGGGCTACCATCTTTGGATAAGGTCAGCGCCAGTTTTGTGCCGTCGGGAGACCATGCAGGAGCGCCGTTGATGCCAGGGAATTCAGCCACGCGAGTCCGTTGGCCTGTCGCCAAAGTTTGCACATAAATGGCGGCGGGTTTGCGCTCAAAAGACACATAAGCAATTCTGCTTTTATCAGGCGACCATGACGGCGACATCAACGGCTCTTGTGATGTCGCTATGGTTTGCGGATCAAAGCCATCAGTATCGGCTATCTGGAGTTGGCTTTGCTGCTTGTTGTTGGTCACATACGCAATACGACCGCTGAATGCACCTTTTTTCCCAGTCAATTTTTCAAAGATCAGGTCGCTAATAAGGTGCGCCGTCCGTCGTAAATCAGCGGTGGACGAATTCATCTGATAACCCAGCAGTTGTCCGTTTTTCATGACATCCAGCAATTGGAACTGCACGTTGTACTGACCGCCAGCGCCACCGCCAACCTGACCCACCACCAGATAATTCTGGTTGAGTGCCTGCCATTCTGGAAACTGCACTGCCGAAGCAGAACTCGGCCTGCTCCGCATATATTGTTCAGCCAGCATTTTGAAATAGCCGCTACGCGCTAGATCGGCATTGACCACAGAACTGATGTCCACAGGTACGCCTGATGAAGCAAACGGTACGACAGCGACGGGAATGCCATCATCGGCGCTTTCGGTAATGTCGATAGTCAGTTCGGCCTGGCCCAACGGCGCGAAAGCTATCATTAAACCTAGCATTAGGATTTTTATAAGAAAATTCACGTTCCTACCTCAATAAGCTTCTAATTCAAAACAACTATATTGCGAAATATTATATATTTCTAACATTAATATATCATGAAGATCAATAAGATATTAGCAGTAGTTAAGGCTAGCTTCTAGCATTAAAAGTAAAAGCAATTGCTCGAAATTCTTTTAGCAAATTCTTATCTTTAGGAACAGGCAAGGGTGACGATCTATTGATGGCGTTTTCCACCGAACGGGCAAAAATATCGTTACCGTTACAACTGACCGTTGAATCCATCACTGTTCCATCTGAGGCTAACCTTAATCTAACATTGCAAGTAGAACCTGATGAACCTGGTGGAGCTATCCAGTTCCTGTGTACTTTTTGCTTAATAAGGCCTTCATACTTTTTCATTTCGTTTTCATTTGAAGCAACGAGTGCCTTCGCAGCATCGGCTTTCGCTTTTACAGCGGCTTCCAATTTGGCATTTTCGGCAGCGGCTAATTCGGCAATACGCTTTTCTGCGGCTTCCTTTTTTGCTTCTGCTTCCGCCGCTTTTTTAGCTTCTGCTTTTGCTTGCGCGGCGGCTTCCGCTTTGGCTTCGGCAGCAGCTTGTCTTTTAGCTTCGGATGCCGCAGCTTTCTTGGCCTCAGCTTTTGCCTGAGCCGCCGCTTCTGCCTTGGCTTTCGCGGCGGCCTCTTTCATTGCTTCTGCGGCTGCGGCTTTTTTTGCTTCAGCTTTTTCTTTGGCGGCAGCTGCTTTTTTAGCTTCTTCTTTTTCTTCTTTAGCTTTCCCCGCTTCCAGTTTTTTAGCCTCGGCTTTTTTCTCGTCGGCAGCTTTAGCGGCTTCTTCCTTCTTAGCTTCTGCTTTTTTGGCAGTTTCTAACTTCTTCGCTTCAACGTCCTCAAGTTTTTTTGCTTCGGCATTAGCTTTTGCATCCGCTTCCTTCTTGGCTTCCGCTTCTTTTTCCTTAAGCAATTCTGCTTTTTTAGCCTCCGCCTTTTCGGTTGCTAATGGCTGTTCTTTTTCCTGTTTTTGTTCAGTTGTCGACTTGGCTTTCTCGACATGCTTAGTTTTTGCTGGTGCTTGGGTTTCTTCTACAATCGTGGCATGAATGATGTCTTCATCCGGTTGCATCAGTTCCGCCTTAGGTTTGAACAACGCGCTTAAGGCAAACAAGCCCAGCAAAGTTAGATGCAATGCCAAGGCTAAAATGAATGCCCTGGTAAGCTTTTTTTGACTATCCATTTATATCTTATTGGTCGTCATCCGACTTGGTCATTAACCCCACATTGGGTACGCCCGCATTTTTTAGTGATGCCATAACCGTCACTACAGAACCATAATCCACGCTTTTATCCGCATTAATCAGCACTTGTGGGCTTTTGTTGTTGCTTAACACATCCTCAACCCGCGCATTGATTTCCTCCGGCTGGACAAGATCATCCGTCACACCATCGACGTTAATAAAATATTGGCCTTCTTTCTTGATGGAAATAACGATGGGCGGCACACCCTCTTTTTGCTCGACGGTTGCCGATTCCGCTTTCGGCAGATCAACTTCTACACCCGTTTGCAACATGGGCGTGGTAATCATAAAAATAATCAACAGTACCAAGGTCACGTCGATATAAGGGACGACGTTGATTTCGCCCATTGGCTTTCTGCGCTTATTTTTTCTCATTTCATGTGCGCCTGTCTTTGTAATAAGACCACGAATTCTTCGACAAACAACTCGTACCGGCCCGTTAAGCTATCCAATCTCGTAGAAAAACGGTTGTAGGCGATCAC
>NZ_JBKKBJ010000259.1:0-15332 GCF_046714055.1 Methyloglobulus sp.
CTGTTCTCAATTAAGTTTAACAAATAGCCTGATGTTATTGTATTATATTTAAATTTCTAACAGGGCTTATGCCCAGGACTATTTTAAGGGATGACCAATGGGAACGCGTCCAAGACCTATTGCCAGGCAAGCCCGGCGATTGTGGGGTGACGGCATCCAATAACCGCCTGTTTATTGAGGCCGTATTATGGATAGCAGGCACCGGTTCACCTTGTCGTGGCCTGCCCAGCCATTTTGGGCATGGGCACCGGTGTATGTGCGCTATAACCGTTGGGGGCGCAAGGGCACGTGGACGAAACTATTGGCTGCCGTGGCCGACGGCCCTGACCTGGAGTGTTTGATGGTTGATGGCAGCGTCGTCCGTGTCCATCAATGGTGCGGCAAAAAAACGGCAACAGGACGGAGCGATGGGCAAGTCACGGGGCGGGCTAAGCACTAAATACACGCTGCCGTCGATGCGTTGGGCAACCCGGCCCGTTTGCCGCCCACGGCGGGGCAGGTTTCCGAATGCACACAGGCAAGCGTTGACCGAAGGCTTTAAGGCGGACTTTGTGTTGGCCGACAAAGGCTATGCCCCGGATACGTTTGTGGACACCATCAAGAACAACCATGCCGTCCCTGTTATCCCACCCAAAAGCAACAGGAAAATAGCCAGGGATTATGACAAAACCCTTTATTAAGGGGCGTAACTTGGTCGAACGCCTGTTCCAAAAATTGAAGAACTTCCGCCGCACCGCAACCCGCTATGAGCGGTTGGCGCGTAATTATCGGGCGATGCTCAGCTTAGCCGCCACTGCTATTTGGCTTAATTGAGAACGCTGCCTAAAAACCCTGCAAACGGGGTAGCCCCATCCGGCTGATAGAATCTAGAAGCCAGGAATGGCTTTGCTAAGTACACATCCATGTGCCCTGGATCGCGGCGACCATCCATGGATGGAGGAGGTGCGGAAGAGGGGATGGAATCCTCGTCGCCAATCTATGCCGATATGACGTTGTCTTTATTAACGATTACGACTGGACGAAATTAAACTCTTCCAAAGCTATCGCCAAAACGCACGATGTCATCTTCGCCCAAGTAACTGCCTGATTGAATTTCAATGATTTCCAAAGGGATAACGCCGGGATTTTCGAGCCTATGCACTGTACCCAAAGGAATGTAGGTGGATTCATTTTCAGTAAGCAAGATTTGTTCATCGCCCCGGGTAACCAGCGCGGTGCCTTTGACCACAACCCAATGCTCGGCACGATGATGGTGTTTTTGCAGAGACAGTTTGGCGCCAGGTTTGACGACTATCCGCCTAGTTTGGTGGCGATCCCCGGTATCGACCGAATCAGAATGTCCCCAAGGCCGGTAGACTTTTCTATGGACTTGGGCTTCACTACGGTCAAGCTGTTTGAGCTGATCTACGATCTGTTTGACCTCCTGTACCCGGTCTTTAGAGGCAATCATGACGGCATCTTTGGTTTCAATGACGACCATATCTTCGACACCAATGACCGTAACCAGTTTGTTTTCCGAGAAGATATAGGAATTCTTGGTGTCAACGGTCAATACGTCGCCACTAATTGCGTTACCGAAAGCATCCTTATCGGTCACATCCCATAATGCAGACCAGGAGCCGACATTATTCCAACCCGCAGCTAGAGGGACAACAACCGCTTTGTCGGTTTTTTCCATTACCGCATAATCAATGGAATCGGCAGGGCTGGTGGAAAAAATAGTTTTGTCTAACCGTATAAAATCCAGGTCGGTTTTAGCCGCACTCAGGGCTTGCTTGCAGGCCGACAATATCTCTGGGTTGAATTTTTCCAGTTCTTTCAGGAAATTTCCGGCGGTAAATGCAAACATACCGCTGTTCCATAAATAGTCACCACTTTTTAAATAATTTTTTGCTGTGGCTAAATCGGGTTTTTCAACAAATGCCGCCACTTTAAAAGAACTGCCTTGTTGTGCGGAATCTCGCATGATATAGCCATAACTGGTTTCAGGATGGGTAGGCACTATGCCAAAAGTGACCAGATAACCCTGCCTGGCTAATATCTCCGCTTCAACAATGGCCGAGTGAAAAGGCTCAATATTTGTGATGACGTGATCGGCAGGCAATACTAGTAAGATCTCATCCTCAGATTCTGCCGATAATGCAGCAACTGCAACAGCGGGGGCAGTATTTTTACCGACGGGTTCCAGAATAATGGCGGCGGGCTTTACCCCGATTTCCCACAGTTGCTCTGCCATCATGAACCGGTGATCTTCATTACATACCGAAATCGGACTTTTTAACCCGCCCAGCCCAGAAAGCCTGAGCATTGTTTCCTGCAGCATGGTGTGTTCAGATGTTAAGGGCAGAAATTGCTTGGGGTGCTGTCCTCGGGATAAAGGCCAGAGCCTGGTTCCCGAACCGCCACATAAAATAACCGGAGTCATAGTGTTTCCTATTCATGGTTGAAAGTTGCAGCTAGTATTATTTGAGAAATAACTTACGGGCGTATGTTACGGTAACTACACGTTGGGAGGGAAGTCATAAAATCAGAAGAAAAAACGCAGATGCTTGACGGAGTTTACAATGCTTTGCCGGGCAAGAGCGAAATAATTGCCTTATCATCTGATCAATGCCGTTAAGTAAAGCAGTTGAGTGCCTTCTCCATTGAGTGAGAAGGCTAGGTTCTGTTGACATTTTGCACGGCAATGCTAAGATTTTCAGTCATGATGTATTTGCTTTGGTGGTCTGCTGGTTTTCATCATTACTGCTGTTCATGGTTTTTTTCAGGAAGCAGTTCAAGTAATCAAGGTCGTGACTTCTCTGGAACCCGTGTTATAGTTTTTATGTCCATGTACGGAAAGATAAGAATATTTTCAGTTGCCATTATAATTTTGATTCAATATTCTATTTTAGACACGGCCCACTGATATCGGAGCTAAACATGATACATAAAGCGCACTATTATTTTCACCATGTCAAGGAAGATGTGCCGGCTGGGATTGTCGTGTTCCTGGTCGCGTTGCCGCTCTGTTTGGGGATTGCGCTGGCATCGGGGGCGCCCTTATTTTCCGGCTTGATTGCGGGTCTGGTGGGTGGCTTGGTGGTGTCTTGGCTAAGCGGATCGCAACTGAGCGTGAGCGGCCCCGCAGCCGGCCTTACTGTGATTGTCTTCAATGCCATACAAGCATTAGGCAGTTTTCAGGCGTTTCTGGTTGCTTGCGTCCTGGCGGGTATCCTGCAATTGGCGTTGGGCTTTCTAAAAGCCGGGGTGATTGGCGCATTTTTCCCTTCTGCGGTCATTAAGGGCATGTTGGCGGCTATCGGCTTGATCCTCATCATCAAGCAGATCCCCCACGCCGTCGGGTATGACCTCAGCTTTGAGGGTGACGAAAGCTACATGAAAGAAACAGCAGAATCGAGCTTTTTTGAACTGTTTGATTCCCTACACGCTATCTCGCTTGGTGCTGCTGTTATCAGCGCTGTCGGTTTGTTGATCTTGATCGTGTGGGAATTGCCCTGGTTTAAGACGCAAGCGCTGTTAAAATTGATACCCGGCCCTTTGGTCACGGTCGTGTGGGGCGTCTGTTTCAACGAGTTTGCTGCGAAATTTGCCCCTGAATGGCAAGTGAATCCAAGCCATCTTGTGAACTTGCCGGTATCGGAGCAGCCTAGCGATTTTTTTAATCATCTAGTGTTTCCAGACTTCAGTTGTCTAAGCAATCCTCATGTGTACGTTGTCGCCGTCACCATCGCGATTATCGCCAGCCTGGAAACCTTGTTAAGCCTTGAGGCTGTCGATAAGCTCGATCCATTAAAACGTTTGACGCCCACTAACCGCGAGCTTAAGGCACAAGGCATGGGCAATATTATCAGCGGCCTTTTAGGCGGCTTGCCGATAACGGCGGTTATTGTCCGTAGTTCTGCAAACATCAATGCGGGCGGCAAAACCAGCCTGTCTTGTTTTGTCCATGGCGTTTTCTTGTTAATCAGTGTCTTGTTTTTTGCGCGTTTCCTGAATGCTATTCCTTTGGCCTGTTTGGCGGCCATTCTGTTGCATACGGGTTATAAACTGGCAAAGCCTTCTATGTTTAGGGACTATTACCACAAAGGGTTGAGCCAGCTAGTGCCGTTCGTCATTACCATCGGTGCTATTTTAGCGACTGACTTGTTAAAAGGCATGGCAATCGGTATGGCGATCGGTTTGTTTTTCGTGATTAAGGCGAATTATCATGCGGCCATTACTTTGACCAAGACCCTAACCAAATCGGGTAACCATTACCTGATAACGCTGAATAAGGATGTTTCTTTTTTGAATAAGGCCTTGCTGAGAAAATTTATCTTGCTGGTCGAAGAAAATAGCAATGTCACGATTGACGCGCAAAAGGCACAGTTCATTGACCACGACATCCTGGAAACGATTGATGATTTTCTGGCATCCGCGCCAGATAACAACATTCGTGTCGAGACGCTTGATTTATATGGGAAGGAAAAGATTAAAGAGCATCAAGAGTTGGTCATATTGGAGGAGACCGCCCCCGTCTCCCGCTGAAGCTAAGTGAAAGCGAGCTTCAAAAAGTGTTTGGGGAAAGGGGATTTTCCCGTTAAAACTTCCTGGTAAGAAGATGTGGTGAAAAAAGCGAAATCGTAGGTTAAGGCAAGCGGTAATTTCCACGGTATCAGGTAAGGATTTTTTTCTTCCAGAGATGAATTGGTTCAAATACACCCATGCTTTTGGTTTATTTAAGCCATTTGTTGGTTGAGAGTCAGACTCAAACGAGACAACAGGGTGTCGTCTTTCGAGATAAATAAGGCTATACAGCAGATCTTAATATTTTGGCATGTATGTTGCTTGGTTAGTGATTGGCTCTGCTGCCCTAGAAAGTAGGTCTATGAGCGAGTACAATAACCCAATATCCATAGTAAATAGCTCGAACTAATTCAAAAACTGTAAGTTATGGGAATTCTCAGCGTTCTACTTTGGACTCCCGCTGTTGGGGCGTTGATAGTGGCTTTCATCCCCGGCCAACATGCCCAGGCCATTCGTTGGGTGGCAAATTTATTCACCACACTCGCTTTTTTGATGAGCTGTGGCGTAATTGCTGCTTACGATCAGCAAAATGCGGGATTGCAATTAAACGAATTTTTTCCGCTCAATCCCAAGTTAGGCAACGCCTATGCATTAGGCGTTGATGGTTTGTCAGCGCCATTACTGGTGTTGGCGACCTTGCTTACCTCTGTTGCCCTATTGGCTTCTGTTAACCTGTCTAGCCGGATTAAAGGTTACAATATTTGCATCTTGTTGCTTGAATTCGGCATGTTAGGGGTGTTCCTGTCCCAGGATTGGTTGGTCTTTTTTATTTTTTGGGAGCTGACTTTAACCCCCTTATTTTTCCTGATTGACCGATGGGGTGGCAAGCGGAAACATGCCGCTAGCCTTAACTTCGTCTTGTATACCATGGGTGGGGCGGTCTTTATGCAGCTTAGTTTGCTGACCGTTTTACAGTATGTGCCGGATCACGTCTCCTTGATGAGCGCCATGAGCCAAGCAGCCTTACAGATGCCAAAGGCTCAGCAAGTGCTGGTTTTGCTTGGGTTCTTAATCGGTTTCGGCGTTAAAATGCCGATCTTTCCCTTGCATGGCTGGTTGCCGCTTGCCCACGTCGAAGCGCCCAGTCCGGTCAGTATCCTGTTGTCGGGTATCCTTTTAAAAATGGGCGCTTACGGCTTAATCCGGGCGGTGACGATGGTGCCGGAAGCCGCGCACACGCTACAGCCCTTACTGGTGTTCCTGGCGCTGTTCGGGATGATCTACGGCGGCCTGTTGGCTTGGCGGCAAACCGACCTTAAGGCGATGGTGGCTTATTCGTCAGTGAGCCACATGGGTATCGTGTTGCTGGGCATATCCGCACTCAATGAGACAGGCATGACAGGGGCAGTTTTACAGATGACGGCGCATGGATTGATTGCCGGTGCGATGTTTCTTCTGGTCGGTTTGTTGTATGAACGTACCCATACCCGTGACCTACAGGATTACAGTTCCCTGGTTCAGGTGATGCCGCGTTTTGCAGTATTTATGACCTTGACTTTATTTGCGGCGATGGGTCTACCCGGTTCTGTGGGCTTTATCGCTGAACTCCATACCTTGATTGGCGGTTTTCAACAATGGGGTTGGTTGATGGTATTTTTTAGCTTGAGCATCTTGATTAGCGCCGCGTATGCCATACGCACCATTACCCTGTTATTCACTGGGCCCGTGCGCCCACAACTGCAACATATCGCAGATCTGCGGTCTTATGAACTGCTGGCTGCCGGAATCCTGGTGTCAAGTATCGTATTGTTCGGCCTGTTACCTGCGCCGTTGATTGAACTCTCGGCGGCAACCATTGCACAGTTACATCAATTGATAAGCGGTGGGGTTTGATTGGTAGCCATGTCGGGATTGCATCAAGCATTTGATAACAACACGTTAAGTGATCGCGAGCTTATTGCCAGGGCATTGGCCCATTTAGACCACGTCTTGCCCGCGCAAGCGCCCATACAGGATTTCGTCCATCACAACACCTTGCATGGCTATCAACACCTGCCATTTGAAGAGGCACTTGCGGAGTCAGAAAAACTGACGGGCATATCTGCCTATCTTCCAGAAGCCCAGAATCGTACTTTTTATCAGCAGGGACGGATTGACGATAGCGATTTGACGGTAGCCCTCACCCAAAATCCGAAGTTACAGTCCGAACAAGTCGTCTGCAAGCTGGAAGACAAGGTAATCAAGCGCAAGGACATCTACCACATTGCCCTGTTGTTTGATCTACAGGCTATCAGCGTGAGCCAGCTAAATTGGCAGATTGAAGAACTGGATGCGCTGGATACAGTCCAAGCCGATGTGCCTGATGCTGTCCGAAATGAATGGTTAGTGTCGAGTAAGTCCGGCGACAACAGTGCTGAAACTCCAGTCAGGCAGCTTTGGGAAAGTCTCTGCACACAATTAGGACTGAAATCGGCTGCGCTTCATCCAGAAAATATGCTTGACCTGTCGCTGGAACAAACCGAGCATTGGCTGGATGAAACCCGCGACACCGCCTCAATTCACGAGCATACCAGGGGACTTGCGCGTTCAGCTTTACAGCGATATTTTGACGGACTGGGCAATAGCATCAGCCTTCGCGGTTTTGTTCTCGCATTGAGCGGAAAAGATGTATTGGATGCTATCCGTCCGCAGATGATTAGGATGTGCGCCTCGGCTTTGGATGAAGGCGTTGCCGCTTGGCAGTTGCCTGAATGCAGCCAGTTGGGTTTGTACGGAGCGTGGCGCAAAATAGCCCAATATGATACGTATCCATTCCTGCACGAGTTGCCTGACTGGGCGCAAATCATGTCTGAGTTGCCAGAAGATGCAATCGACAACATCATCCTGCAACTGGAATATCTTGAACTGCCACAAGAACAATGGGAAGGATACTTATGTAGACTAGCCCTGGATCTGCCTGGATGGGCGGGGATGATTAACTGGCGGCAACAACATCCCAAGTACTATACGGCAAATAATATGATTCCTAGCTTGGCGGATTATTTGTCAATTCGCCTGACGCTAGATAGGCTTTGGTTGAATCAGGTGTGTAGGGATACCTGGAAGCGCGAGGCCAGATTGAGTGCATTGCGAAGTTATTTCAGCAAGAATTTGTCTGAATTTGTGGTGCGCCAGCATTTCTATCAAGGGATATTGCCTGAATATCTCACGCAACAGGCGGAATCGCTGACCATCCGCGCGGGTTCTGAACGGCAGTGCCGTTCCGACTGGCAGCATCTGGCCGACCTGATTTATACTTGGCAAATTAGCCCAATGGCGGAAAAACAGGAGGAACATGCAGCCAATAATGCCGGTTGGCGGTTGTTCCGGTTATGCCAGCACTTGGGCTTGAATGCCAAACACACCCAACAACTGGGTAAAACTGGATTGCTGGCACTGTTAGCGGTACTGGATGAGTTTAGCCCCACAGAACGCAGCAAAGTCTGGTTAGTCGCTTACGAAAGACATTATCGGCAAGATTTGTTTCAAGCCTTGCGCGCCAACCAGAACCGTGGCCGTTGGGCGAGGCGCGATAGACGGCCTGAAGCACAAATTGTCATGTGTATGGACGAGCGGGAAGAAAGTTTTCGTCGTCATCTGGAAGAACTTAATCCTGCCATTGAAACATTAGGGGCGGCTGGGTTTTTTGGTATTCCGATGAACTTTAAGGGATTAGATGCAACGCATGTGATCCCTTTATGTCCAGTAGTCATAACACCCGTGCACGAAGTCGATGAAATACCGAAACAAGGGCAAGAAAAAATATGGTATTCACATCAAAAAGGGCAACGTTTTTTTCAGCGGTTTAGAAATGTTTTTTACCACACCTTTCGTCATCGGCTGATAGTGTCTTTTGTGGCTTTAAATCTAATTGCCCCATTCGTCTTGTTGGTCACGTTAGGCAAATCATTACTACCGGGCTTAAGTAAGGCGATAACTAAGCGGCTACATCATTTTATTGAGCCATCAGTCGCTACAGAATTACAAATTATCTCTTTAAATACTTCTACGGCTGGTTCGCCTGAATACCCCCGGTTGGGTTTTACAGATAACGAGCAAGTCGAGCGGGTAGGAACATTACTGCGGGCTTTGGGCTTGACCGATGGTTTTGCGCCCATTGTGGCTTTAGCGGGGCATGGCTCGACCAGCAAAAATAACCCACATGAAGCGGCTCATGATTGCGGTGCTTGCGGTGGTCGCCAAGGTGGCCCGAATGCACGGGCATTTGCAGCGATGGCGAATCGTCCAGAAGTTCGTCAGCTGTTAGTCCAGCAAGGTTTAATTATTCCTGATGATTGCTGGTTTGTTGGTATGCAGCACGATACCTGTAGCGATGCGATGAGTTGGTATGATCTGGATACAATGCCTGAGGCGTTACGGGAAAATTTCGGGCGCTTCAGGGAAGCGATCAGCCAAGCACAAGCGTGGTCTGCACATGAGCGTTGTAGGCGGTTTGCTTCGGCTGACAATCCCTCATCACAAAGCCACGCCTTTCAACATGTTACTTTGAGAGCTCATGATTTAAGCCAAGTACGTCCCGAATTTGGACACGCATCCAATGCCGCCGCTGTTATTGGACGACGCGCCATGACCCAAGGCTTATTCCTGGATCGCAGGGTTTTCCTAATTTCCTATGACGCTAGACAAGACCTTGAAGGGAAAATCATCGAATCGATCTTGCTAACAGCTGGCCCAGTCGGCGCTGGTATTAATTTGGAATATTATTTTTCAACAATTGGGAATGATACTTTCGGATGCGGCACTAAAATTCCGCACAATGTAACCGGACTTTTTGGGGTAATGGAAGGAGCGAGCAGCGATTTACGCACAGGCCTTCCTCTGCAAATGGTGGAAATTCATGAGGCTATGAGACTACAAATTCTGGTAGAAGCCAAAACGACCATTCTCGAACAAATCTATGCCCGCCAGGAAAGCCTACGGGAATTGATTGCGGGTGGTTGGATACTCCTGAGTGCGATGGATCCTGATACCGGCGAAATCTTTACTTTTGAACGCGGCGTAGGTTTTGTTCCCTGGCAAGCCGAAGCCAAAGAACTTCCCGTTTTTGCCAAATCACCGGACTGTTATCATAACCAGACCTTACCTGTTCCTCCTGCATTAATACAACAACCCGACATGGCGGGAATTAGGAGTAGTCCTCTCCAAAGGGAGAGGGTTGGGTGAGGGGAAAATGAAATGAAGCTAACCAATACAGCTAGATCGCTAAGGCATAACCAAACCGATGTAGAGCAATTACTTTGACAAAGGTTAAGGAATAGACAAATATTGGAGTTCAAGTTTCGTAGGCAATTCCCAATTGCTCCTTTCATTGTTGATTTTTTCTGTCTTGGATTAAAGTTGATTATAGAGTTAGATAGTTCACAACATTTCCTGATTAGCAAGATGCTTCAGCCGAAAAGGAACTGATTCCCTCTCCCACGGGGAAAGCGTAAAGAGGGGTCGGGCTAGGGTGAGGGGTTCAATAGGGCTTTTTGCTTTTTAGGTCCCCTCATCCCAGCCTTCTCCCGAAGGGAGAAGGGCTACCCGCCCATTGGCTGAAGCATCTTGCTAATCAGGATTAATTTTGACCAAACACAATATGGCAGTGAAAGGAGTATTTATTTTGCACAACGAGGATTTGAAGTGATCCGTTTCTGGAACAATGATGTAAGCAATGATATTGAAGGGGTTTTGGAGAAAATATATTTGGTTATTCAAGTAATTACGGGCAAGAATGACTAGTTTTATTATTTCCCCTCACCCAACCCTCTCCCTTTGGAGAGGGCTTTTCTTGGCGCTAATAAAATCTGTGCTTAGGTTTGCACTGATTTTTGTCCCTTGAGCCTTGAACCTTAATTATATGGATGCCCTAGTCGTTTTAATCCCGCTCATGCCTGTTCTTGCCGCTGTTGTCATCGGCATTGGACACCTTTTTGGGGCCATCAAAGGCGAAGCCAGTGAGACGTTCACTGCACTCACCGCCACCTGGACTATCAGTATGTCGTGCTTATTGGCGCTGGCATTATTGGGCGCGGATATGCTGCACAGAAATAATGGCACATTTACGGTTGGCTTGTGGCTGAAAAGTGATAACCTGGATATTTCCCTTAATTTCATTACAACAGGTTTCAACGTTAAGTTGGCTGCTTTGTTTGCCGTGCTTTTGATGGTTATCACGCGGTTTTCGATCAATTATATGCACCGGGAAGCAGGGTTTCACCGCTTCTTTTTTATCCTCAGCCTATTTTCTTCGGCTATGTTGTTGTTGGTATTGTCGGGCAATATTTTAGGTACTTTTGTGGGTTGGGAGATTGCCGGACTGTGTTCTTACCTGTTAATCGCTTACGCTTATGACCGTCCAGTGGCGGTTGCCAATGCAACTCGGGTATTCGTCACCAACCGGATTGGCGATGTCGGGTTTGTGCTGGGCATTGGCCTAAGTTATATGTGGGCCGGGAGTGTTAACTGGTCAGGCCTGAATGCGGCGG
This sequence comes from Methyloglobulus sp., assembly GCF_046714055.1. Taxonomy (GTDB): domain Bacteria; phylum Pseudomonadota; class Gammaproteobacteria; order Methylococcales; family Methylomonadaceae; genus Methyloglobulus. Next base: position 11,037 of record NZ_JBKKBJ010000259.1, read on the forward strand.
CGACTGAACTAACTAAGGGCGAAGTTACGGCTATCGCTTTTTGCTTTGTTGTCGCGGCCTTGGCAAAATCAGCGCAACTGCCTTTTTCGCCCTGGCTGGCACGCGCCATGGAAGGCCCCACGCCCTCTAGCGCCGCATTTTATGGCGCCGTGATGGTACATGCGGGTGTCTATCTGATAATCCTGCTTGAGCCGCTAATCAGGCAAACTCCACTGGTAACGGCTTTGCTCATCTTCTCAGGCTCAACAACAGTCTTATACAGTTATTTTTCCGGCTTAACGCAGACCGATGTCAAAAGTTCGCTGGTGTTTGCAACCACCGGGCAATTGGGCTTGATGTTCCTGGAGTGTGGCCTGGGTTTTTGCCAGTTAGCTGCTTGGCATCTTTGCGCCCATGCCGTCGTCCGGTGTTATTTGCTGCTGGTAGCGCCATCGTTTATGCACAACGTAAAGGATATTCCGATCAAGCCTGTTGCCTGGGTATTGGCAAACAATCGGTGGTTGTTTATAGCATCCTTACAGCGCTTCTGGGTAGAGCAGATAACTGACTGGGCACTGGTAAAACCTGTCCGACGATTGGCGCATGATCTTAGTTATTTTGACGACAGGATTGTTGATCGGTTGATGGGCATTCCTGCACCCACTATGAATGCGGCCTCCACCCTTGCACAACTGGAAGAGCGTAGTTTGGGTGCCAGACTGGATAATGGCAGCAGCACATTTACCAGCGGGACAGGTTTGGCAAGCCTGTTGGCGGGCTGGACGGCGGGTTTGGTGCATTGGTTTGAAGATCGTTTGGTGTTGCAGGGCGTTAGTAAAGATGCACTTCATTTGGGACGGGGAATAGGGCATCTTACCAATAAATTTGAGGTCACCGTGCTCAGGCCAAGGTATCTTGTGCTATTGGTCTTTATCACCTTGTTGGTGGCGTTTTAAGGCTTATGGTTACATCGGTATCGCTTTGGTCAGAATCAGTCGGATTTCCTTTGTTGACAACACTGACGATTATCCCTGTGGCTGCCATGTTTGCCGTCCTGACTTCGCGTTCGGTAGTCATGACCATGCGTTTAGGTTATGCGGCTACCTTACTGAATGCTGCGCTCAGCTTTTATTTGCTGAGCGTGTTTGACAACGATAAGCCTGGTGTTCAATTAGCCGAACAAGCCAGTTGGTTAGGGCTGAGTTATAGCGTCGGTGTCGATGGCCTGAACATCCTGTTCTTCCCGTTAATCACCTGTTTAGCCTTGCTGGTGCTAGTTTATGTCTCCGCTACCCGCTTATCGGGGAACAGCAAATTGGTCGCGGGTATCCTCGCCTATGAAGCCATACTCATAGGCGCGTTTTCTGCGTTGAATGTCTTGCAATTCTGGATATTAACTGTATTGGAGCTGGTGACGGTTATTGCGTTAACGACAGAATCGGCACTAGACCAAAAAAAACGGCATCTCATCATCACTTTAGTGCAATTTTTTGGTAGTAGCCTGTTCCTGACTTTGTGCGGTTTTTTGTTGCTGGCATTCGGTTTGATTGACTCGGAACATGATTTGACTTTCGACCTGTTGACCCTCAAAAACAATAATGCTTATTTGCACGATGAGACGTTGATTTTTATCCTGCTGTTTTATGGTTTTGCCATTCGTATGCCTTTGTTTCCTTTTCATGGCTGGTTGCCGCTGTTGGTCGAACAGGGTGGGCTTACGGGGATCGTTGTCTTTATAGTGGGCTTAAAACTGGGTGTTTATGCCACAGTCCGGTTTATTTTTCCGCTGGTTCCCGGCGTTGCTGAACAATGGGCAGGATTTGTCTTGTTGCTCTGCCTTATCAGCATTTTTTACGGTGCGTTGTTAGCGTTTATGCAAAACAATATTTACCGCTTACTGGCATTTGCAACGATTAGCCACACAGGTGTATTGGTTCTTGGTATTTTTAGTTTCAACGAGCATGGCCTGGAGGGTGCTTTATTATTGTCGTTAGTTTACGGGCTGGCATCGGTAGGGATGATTTTCAGCATCAGCCTGATTAACGAGCAAACCCGAACTGTCATGATTCCACGCCTTGGCAACCTGTTTGACAGCCATGCCACATTGGCTTTGTTGTTCCTGATCACTGCGCTGAGTACCCTGATTATGCCCGGTTCATTAGGGTTCGATGCCGGGCATTTGCTTGTTGAAGGCGTTATCGACGAACATGAATGGGGTGTTGCTGTCACGATCCTGATCGGCAACGTATTGGCTGCCGGTTTCCTGCTTTGGGCATTTCAGCGGATATTCCTGGCCAAATCCAAACGCCACATCGCCTATCTGCGAAATAGCAAAACCCATTTCCAGGAGCGGTTCATCGCGATTGTCATTTGCGGCCTTCATATCGGCACAGGCTTGAATTCAATGCCCTTATTTAATCTGATAGATAAGGACGTTATTGACCTAGTCAGCCAGTATCCGATGCACAGCACCCAGCAATATGAAGAAGGGCCACCTGTTAATAATGATTCAGGCGAAGACAAGGATGCCCACTAGTGAGCGTTGCGAATTTTCCCCTACTCAGTTTGCTTATTGTCCTGCCTTTGCTGGGCGCGATAGCGACCGGGCTTGCAGGAGATAAAGACCGAGCCAGAAAAATTGCGGCCTCCGTCGCCGTCATTGAATTGCTGGGGTCACTGCTGGCCTTGTATTGGTTTAATGCCGATGACGGTGGGCAGTTTCAACTGGTCGAACGTCATGCCTGGATAGCTAGCCTGAATGTTGAATATCTGCTGGGCATAGACGGTATTTCCGTGCTTTTCCTACCCATGTCAGCCTTCCTCACACTCATGGCGATAGGGGCGTCATGGAATTCCATACAGCATTTGGAGCCGTTCCATTACGCCCTGTTGCTGGCGCTGGAAGGGCTTACCATTGGTGTTTTTACCGCTTTGGATATGGTGTTGTTCTTCCTGTTTTGGGAGCTTACCTTGCCGCCCATTTTCTTTTTGATCGGCTTATGGGGTATTGGCCCGCACCGACGTGTTGCAGCCGTCAAGTACACCTTGTTCATGTTATTTGGCGGTGCGGCATTATTGATTGCCATTGTTATCTTGGCGCTAAATACAGATTTGCCAGCAGATGGTGTTGGAACAAAATTGGTTTTTAGCCTGCCTGTCCTGCTCGAAAAACCCTTGCCGGATGAATTGCAAGGCACGGTATTTTTATTATTGCTGCTGGCGTTTGCCGTCAAAACCCCGTTGATCCCTTTCCATACTTGGATGCCTACCGCCACTATGGAGGGTTCACCGCAAGTTGCAGCCCTATTGACCGGATTGAAACTGGGCGCTTTTGGCATTATCCGCTTTACCATGCCCTTAGCGCCTTCTGCAGCCGTTGAATACAGTTGGATACTCGGAGTCCTGGGCGCTATCACCCTCATTTATGGCGCATTGATCGCCCTGTACCAGAGCAATCTGCGGCGCCTGTTGGCGTATGCCAGCGTCAGCCATGTAGGCTTGGTGATTGTTGGTATCGCCGCATTGAATATGCAGGGCATACAAGGCGCTATTTTTCAGTTGTTCAACTTTACGCTGGTGGCCGGCTCGCTGATGTTGATTGCCGGTTTTATCCATCACCGCCTGGGCAGTACGGACTGTGTCCATTTGGGCGGTTTGGCTAAGGTCATGCCAAAATTGACTTGTTTCTATTTCGTATTTGCCTTGGCAAGTATTGGCGTGCCAGGCACCAGCGGTTTTCCGGCGGAATTATTGCTGATTATCAGCGCGTTGGCGGCACATCCCAGTCTTGGCATCGCAGCGCTCGCCGCTGCCGTACTGGGCGCGGCCTACATGCTGGACTACACGCGCAGGGCGTTTTTTGGCCCGATTATTCACCAAACCGTTTGGCAATTACAGGATTTGCGCCGCCGTGAACTGCTCCTGTTGTGCGCGCCTGCGCTGCTGGTCCTGGTATTCGGATTGTTTCCCAATATTATTTTACAGGTACATGAAAAAACAGCTGAAGCGTGGTTGTCGCGGATATTGGAACAACCGGTTATAGAAAGTAATGAGATTGCTGGAACGGATATAATGGACTAATTGTAAAACCCCAAACTTAATTAAGCATCGTAATGGGATAATGGCCCTGGCCCTCAGGCAGAGCTTGAATATTATTGGCTTCGATTATGGCGGATTGCCTAATGGCGAATCCGCCTTGTATGATCAAATTTAATGAATATTGCCAAGGAGATCAAGTAAGCTTTAACCGTTCATTGGGAGGCCGTATCCGCCTGAGGACTGACAACTGTCAGAGCCTGTCCGTAAGATTGGCCCCCG
>NZ_JBKKBJ010000260.1:0-3223 GCF_046714055.1 Methyloglobulus sp.
TGACTGGAATCTTATTACGCGCACCATTATGCCCATTATCTATGAGGAATCGAGAGTGCCGGGCGGTAGAGATGCGAGTGGCCTGGGCGACATCACACAAAGCTTCTTTTTCTCGCCGAAACAACCCATCGGCGGCTGGATTATGGGCGGTGGACCCGCATTTCTTTATCCCAGCGCTACCGACAATACGCTAGGTGGACAAAAGTGGGGGGCAGGGCCTACGGCGATATTGTTGAAACAAGACGGCGGTTGGACTTACGGCGCATTGGCCAATCATATTTGGTCGTTCGCCGGAACGGAATCCCGTCAAGAAGTCGATGCGACGTTCCTGCAACCATTTCTATCCTACACCACGAAAACCCATACGACTTACTCGGTGAACACGGAGTCCACTTACGACTGGCAGAACAGCCAATGGACAGTGCCTCTCAATGTAGTAGTTGCTCAATTGCTTAAGTTTGATAAGCAACCTGTGCAATTTGCGCTCAGCGTGCGCTATTACCCTGAGAAGCCCAATGGTGGCCCCGAATGGGGACTGCGCTTCGTTGTAACGTTGCTGTTCCCAAAGTAACGTACTATATACTAGATATAAGGGAACCTCTAAAAACCCACAAACAGCTTTCAACTTAAGACAGGACAGCTTAAGATTTAGTCGTTCGTGGTGAGCTTGTCGAACCATGATCGGAATAGAAAACAATAAATCGATTTTTTAAACCTGGAGTAAACAATTGAAAATAGATAGTCAAAATATAAAAACGAATTCCGCTGAATTGGCATTTTTATTGCTTATCATGGGTTCACTGCTGTCAGGGTGCTCCGCAATTCAGTCGGAAAGTAATGATGTGAAGGCGATGGCAGTTGAGCCGGCGCCTAACGCCGGTTTTATTGAGCAACCTGATCGAGACAAAAAAATAGCGTACATACCGTTTCAGAGAGCCTGGATCAAACCCGGTTTCGACAAGAGCAATTATAAAGAAATAGTTGTCGCTCCCGTTAATACCCAGTACATGCTGAAAATGGATTGGCTTCATGACATGAGTTCAGCTAGTTGGTTTGGCGATGTCAAAAAGGATATTGACGAGCTTGCGGTGTACTTCCATGACCAGATAGTCAAGGAATTCGAGGATGATCCCAATCATCGCTTTCAAGTCATCGAGTCACCCGAACAACATAAGCAACCAGCGTTGCGTTTAGAAATCGCGCTGATCGAGATTGATCCATCAACACCTGTGTTACATGCGGCTGGCTGGGCAGTCATAGGCGGCGGCACCGCCGCTGGTGTTGTCAACCAACGTAGAGCCGCGTTCGAAGGCCGTTTGCGCGATTTGCAAACTGGCGAGGTAGTGGCAACTTTCGCTGATCGCAATATGCAGGATGTCGGCCCACTCGACCTAACTCGCCTGACCTGGTATGGCCCAGCCAAGGGCATTATGGATATGTGGTCGAAGCAGTTCGTGCAAATCGCCAACCGGAAACCGGGTGAGATGATAAGTGATCCTACTGCGTTTACACTGAGACCTTTTTAGCCCGTGTTGTTCAGGCAGGTTACGGTGCTTTCCAGATTAAGTCCAGATTAAGTCCTTCGACAAGGCTCTCCTGAGTTTATCGAAGGGCTCACCACGAACGGAATCAACTTGTTCAGGATTTCCTTAAAGAGTGTCCATGGGCAAAGGCATCTCCCGGCTATAGCAACACCATAACAAATAAAGGAGACCCAAATATGCCATATCAACTGATTAAAACGCTTGATAGTGAGAACTGGATCAGGCTCACCGGCAAACTAACCGTATTGGAATTTCAGGAGATTCTAGCACTGGCCAAGTTGAGCCTGGAACGGTTCGGCCAGTATCGGACATTGGTTGTATTGGAGGATTTTCAAGGCTGGAGCAGGGAACCCGGATGGGAGGATTCTTTTTTTCTAGTGGAGGACGAAAACTGGATTTCCAAGATTGCATTTGTTGGTGACGAAAAATGGAAAGATGAAGTCTTCATGTTTACCGGAAAACAAATGCGCAAAACCGCAATAGAGTTCTTTCCACAAGATCAACTTGCCCAAGCGAAAGCCTGGTTATCCGAAGAGTCCACAAACTATATTCCTTGATTAGGTAAACCATGTTAAGTAAAAATGCATAACTGATTTAAAAACCTGAATTAGAGAACTTGATTAGCAACTGAAGCCAAAAAGTGCGTCATACCCGCCGGGAAGCGGGTATCCAGTGCCATGGACGGCAAGCACTCCTAGCCATCCATGGAGCCTGGATTCCGGCGACCTCCATGGATGGAGGAAGTGCGGAAGAGCATAGGGAATCCTCTCCGCCAATCCCTGCCGGAATGACGGCTTTTAAAAACAGTTGCACGTTCTTACTTAGATCATAATTGAACTGCGACAAACGTATTTTGCCGCCGGATGGCCCCCATTCTGGGATTGGCTGGAGTTATTCCAGTTAATGCCGCAAACCCTCCGGGCCTGCAAGGACTGACCCACTAACTCGGAATCAAACAGCAGGAGCTTGCTAGCCTGGAACAGGGCGAAACTATATTCCTTTCATGTTATAAGTCATTTGAAAACTTGCGTAAGGCTCTCAAATAAACATAACTCGTTTTTGTGGCAAGAAATTCAGGAATGTGATAGAAACACGGATTGTGTGCATAAGAAACAAGTTATCGGCTTATTTATTCTTTAAGGAGAAACATCCCATGACAAATCCAGAAAAATTCACCCATATTTACGGGCAAGTGCAAACGCAGCATGGCATAAGACACTCGATCCAGCTTTCTGTAGCTGGGCTAGTGTTATCGCTGATTTTGAGTGCCTGTGCGACCGAGGCTGAGTTTTTCGCGCAGAATGCCCCAACAGCCCTAAAAACTGCACTAACCAGAGGGCAATTTGAACTGGACTGCCCACAGGCGACCGGTTCGGTACTTTCTCAGAAGGTCACCTACATTAATGGGTTGGGCATGGGAATAAGAGGGGGTGGGGGATATGAGTGGACGGAATACACCATCGGCGTCAGGGGCTGCGGCAAACAGGCGGTTTATGAAACCTTGTGCCGTGACCAGGATAATTGTAATGCCCTTGCGCAGACTGGGCGTATTCTGGAGGGTGGGCAATAACGAGACGCATTAAAAAATTGCGGGGTGTGGCAATGGACGCGTCGCTCCCTTTCATCGAATTCTTCCCATCCCGTTTCGCCAGACTAGCCGTGCTGGCGATCTTGGGAAT
>NZ_JBKKBJ010000261.1:0-10987 GCF_046714055.1 Methyloglobulus sp.
GGATTACTCGCCGGATAAAATCATCCGTGTTTGGATTGATGCACAGCGTTTGGATAAACGCCTGGGTAAAATCATTGAGGACTTAGCGGCTTTAGGCATTGAGCCGGAAAAGGCGGATCGAAAAAAACTCGATCGTTTGGCTGACGGAAACAATCACCAAGGCATTGCTATGGAAGTTACGATGCCGGGTGAGTTGTCGGAAAGCGATTTGAAGACGATGGTGGAAAGCCTGTCTGGCACGGCGTTATTGCTGGTGCTGGATAACGTGCAAGATCCCCATAATTTGGGGGCCTGTTTGCGGACTGCCGATGCAACTGGTGTGCAGGGTGTTATTATCACCAAGGACAACGCCACCGGGATTACGCCAACCGTGTGTAAAGTCGCGAGCGGCGCGGTAGAGACCGTGCCGATCTATCAGGTCACCAATCTATCCAGAACACTGCGTTGGCTTAAGGGCGAGGGGATTTGGGTAATGGGTGCTGCGGGCGAAGCGGAGCAAACCGTTTATCAAACCGATTTGACTGTGCCTATGGCGTTGGTTATCGGCGCGGAAGGAAAAGGACTCAGGCGGCTGACCAAAGAGCAATGCGATTTGTTGATTAAGCTGCCGATGTTAGGTCAGGTGGAAAGCCTTAATTTATCCGTAGCTACTGGGGCATGTCTCTACGAGACGGTACGGCAGCGTTCGGTAATCACCCACACTCAAGCCGCTTCAAAATTCGGTGCTTCTGTTCCCTCTCCTGCTGGAGAGGGCTAGGATGAGGAGATTTTAAAAACCCGACAATGATTAGGGTCTGTTGACATTTAACTCATATCAAACCACGTTACTCGTCATGCCGTCAGGGAATGACGGCATCCAAGCAGCATGGATGCCTTCCTTGGCTTCTGGATTCCGGCAATCCCTGCCGGAATGACGTGGCTCCATGAATGATATATTAATTTTATCTCTATGATTTATATACTTTTCTTATCTTATACAATCCAAATGTCAACAGACTCTAAAAAGTATTCTATAAAATGCAATCTAACTCAACACACCGACTTCAAGGCGAAGATTTAAGCTGCACCCGTGACGACAGATTATTGTTTGCCAGCCTTGGTTTTACCGTCCATCCAGGGCAGGTTTTGTTACTGGAAGGCAATAACGGCAGCGGTAAGACTACACTTCTGCGCATAATTTGCGGTTTTCGTGAACCCGATACTGGAGCGGTTTTGTGGTGCGGAGATGAAATTCCGCACCACCAGTATTATTCCGATATGGCTTATGTCGGGCATTTGGATGGCATTAAGAAAGAATTGACCGTATTGGAAAATCTGAAACTGTCATTAGCTTTAGGCCAACCCGGCTTACTGACGATACAACAAGCCTTGGATAAAGTGCAATTATCAGGCTATGAAGATACCTTGATCCAAGCCCTGTCAGCAGGACAAAAACGGCGCTTATCATTGGCGCGTCTGTTGATTACCCGGAATGTCTTGTGGATACTGGACGAACCCTTCACCTCACTGGATAAGCAAGGCATTGTTTTAATCGAATCACTAATGGCTGAACATTGCGCAAATGGCGGCATGATGGTAATGACCTCACACCACGACGTTAATCTACAAGACATCGATGTACAACGCTTAAGGTTAGCTTGATGGCAATGCTTGATGCCTTTACCGCCATTATTCGCCGCGATCTAGTGTTAGCCATGCGGCGACGGTCGGAGATTGCCAATCCGGTGCTGTTTTTCATACTGGTCATCACCTTATTCCCGCTAGGGATAGGGGCGCAGCCCAAATTATTGCAAGCGATTGCCCCTGGGATCATCTGGGTTTCGGCTTTGCTGGCAACCATGCTGTCTTTGGATAGCCTGTTCCGTTCCGATTTTGATGATGGTTCCCTGGAGCAGATTTTGTTAAGTCCACATCCAACCTCGATCCTGGTGTTAGGCAAAATAACGGCGCACTGGCTGACGACAGGCTTGCCCTTGCTGATTGTTGCGCCCTTGTTGGCCGTCTTTTTAGGAATGCCTAATCAGTCCTTAAGTGTGTTATTGATAACGTTGCTGTTGGGTACACCGATATTAAGTTTGATAGGCGCAGTCGGGGTTGCCCTGACGGTTGGATTACGCCGTGGTGGCATGATTTTGTCCTTGCTAGTGTTGCCGTTATACGTACCAGTCTTGATTTTTGCCAGCAATGCCGTCGAGATGGCAAGCAGTGGTTTGCCTGTCACTGCACAAATCAATATCTTGATTTCGATGCTATTGATGGCATTGGTGTTAGCGCCATGGCCAACGGCAGCCGCATTAAAAATGAGTATAAATTCGTAATATCCCGTAAAATGGACACGTTATCAAAGAGAGATGGAGTAGGGCAGCATGGGTTCGGGCAAATATCTTTCCGTTTTTACCGTGGCAACTGAACAACAAAGAAAGGAGAATTTCGAGGATTACTGGAGATTTACCCAGCAACATGGCGGCGAATTATTCGAGGCTGAAAAAGACTTGGCAAAAAAACGTGCGAAGCTCAAATATTTTCAGGATAACCCTGTCCAACTCCGTAAGCCGCTCGCAAATCCTGATGATTTTTATCGCAACTATATAGAAATGAAGGCTGATCCAAAATCTTTGGATCGTCTGACTTTAATGCTCACAGGCATGTATAAATTTGCCCGGCATGAATGGGTCGGCATTAAAGGGGCATGGGATGTAGTCCCCGACATGGCTAATTCCCACTCTGTGGAAGACAAGATCAGCCGTGTACATTTGGCTGAGGAATTCTGCCATTGGCGATTGTTCGACGAAATGTTGCGTACCTGTGGTTTGGACAAGGTCGAATGGATGCCTTTGTCACCGCTTAAGGAGTGGATTTATGAGCAATTCCCTAAATTCCCAGGTTTTATCATGGATGCGCCTGCTTTTGTGACCGAGTTGATGGGCGTTAGCTACTATTTCCATCTGCATCGCTTGTTTGATGACATATTGGCGGACGAGCCTGAAGTCCGGCAGCGCATGAAAGAATTATTGGATGAAATCACCATTGATGAAGTCGCCCATGTTGGGCAACGCAGGAATTTTATTGGCCCGATGGGCATGAAAATTTCAAAATGGTTAGTTAAACCTTTTTACACGATGTTTTTTAATGATATTCCAGAAGTCGGGCAGCTATTCGATGTCAAGCAGATGATTAAAGACGGCGAGGCTTTTGATTTTAATGAAATACCTCATTATATGATCGAACGTAGCTGGATTCCTTCTTACTGTAAGGCTTAATAAACCGGTGGTTTTCTTTGTAGCTAGGGAGTGAATACCCCGTCCGAGCCTAATTTTATGTCCTTTGTGCCTTGAACCTAATTCTTCATGTTCCTAGTCCCAGACGCAATCGTCCGTTTTTTCCATCGTATGGCCTCCCCGCCGCATTTTTACGCTTTTACCGAGCGGTTAATGCCTTGGCTGGTCGTCATATTTATATTATTGGTTGCCAGCGGACTTTACGGCGGCCTGTATCTTGCCCCGCCGGATTACCAACAAGGCGACAGTTACCGGATTATTTATATTCATGTGCCTAGTGCCTGGATGTCGTTATTTATTTACGTGGTCATGGCGATTGCCGGTGCAATTGGGCTGATCTGGCGCATTAAATTGGCGGAAGTCGTCCTGATCAGCAGCGCATCCGTCGGGGCCAGTTTTACCTTTGTTGCCTTGGTGACCGGTTCCTTATGGGGCAAACCCATGTGGGGAACCTGGTGGGTATGGGATGCACGCTTGACTTCGGAATTGATCCTGTTGTTCTTGTACCTGGGCGTGATTGGCTTGTATGGCGCGATTGATGACAAACGCACTGCGTCCAAGGCTGTCGCTATCCTGGCTTTGGTGGGTGTGGTCAATATCCCGATTATCCATTATTCAGTTGAGTGGTGGAACACCCTGCATCAAGGCCCGACGGTGACTAAAATGGACAAGCCTTCGATCCATGTCAGTATGTTGGTGCCGTTGTTGCTGATGGCCTTGGCATTCAAGATTTATTATTTGATTGTCATGATACTCCGCGCCAGAGTCGAGTTATTGCAACGGGAACGCAATTCGCAATGGGTCAAAACGAAAGCAGCCGAAGAGGGCGGGTTATGAGTCTGCAAGAATTCCTGGCGATGGGGGGTTATGGTTTTTATGTGTGGACATCCTATGGCATCTGCCTAGTCGTGCTGATTGCCAATGTGGTCATCCCAGTCATCCAACGCAAACAATTTTTGCGTCAGCAAGCGCTTAAGCAAAAACGGCAAGGCTTATGAAACCCGCAAGAAAACAGCGCTTGATCCTTATCGGCCTGATGGTGCTTGGTGCGGGCTTGGCGACCGCGTTCGCACTCAAATCCTTCAATGATAATTTGATGTACTTTTTCCCTCCTACAGAGGTAGTGGAAGGCAAAGCGCCCAAAGATGCCTTGTTCCGTTTGGGCGGTATGGTCATAAAAGGCTCGGTAGAAAGACCAGAGAAAGGAATGATGGTGCGCTTCAAGCTGACCGATTTCAATAAGGAAGTGACCGTCGAATACACGGGCATCCTACCGGACTTGTTCAGGGAAGGGCAGGGTATAGTCGCGCATGGCAGGTTAAACGCGCAAGGTGTATTTATTGCCGAAGAGGTATTGGCTAAACATGATGAAAACTATATGCCGCCTGAAGTTAAGGCGAGCTTGAAAAAACAGTTAACTCTTACATCAGGTCAAAAACCATGATTCCTGAAATTGGACATTTTTCCTTGATACTCGCCTTGTGCATGGCGTTTATCTTAGGCTTAGTGCCTATAGTGGGTGCAACCCGATCAATATCCGGCTGGATTGCCGTCGCAAGACCAGCAGCCTTTGCCCAACTGTTATTTGTGGCGATAGCTTATGGCTGCTTGACGTACAGTTTTTTGACGCATGATTTCTCGGTGAAGTATGCGGCGATGAATTCCAATACCGCCTTACCGGTATTGTATTTGGTGTCAGGTGTTTGGGGCGCGCATGAAGGCTCGTTATTGCTGTGGGCCTTAGTGCTGTCCTGTTGGACGGGCTTGGTTGCAAGGTTCAGCCGCGCCATTCCAGCCGCTACGGTTGCACGGGTCTTGGGTGTGATGGGCATGATTTCCATTGGTTTTCTCCTGTTCCTGTTATTGACCTCAAACCCGTTTGAGCGGCTGTTTCCAGCACCCGCTGAAGGACGCGATTTGAATCCCTTGTTGCAAGATCCCGGCCTTGCGATACACCCGCCTATGCTCTATATGGGTTATGTCGGTTTTTCTGTGGCCTTTGCTTTCGCTATTGCGGCTTTAATGCAAGGCCGTCTTGATGCGGCTTGGGCCCGCTGGTCTAGGCCGTGGACAACGGTGGCTTGGACATTTCTGACACTGGGCATTGCCCTGGGTAGCTGGTGGGCGTATTACGAACTGGGTTGGGGCGGCTGGTGGTTTTGGGATCCGGTGGAAAACGCCTCCTTCATGCCTTGGTTGGTCGGTACGGCCCTGATCCATTCCTTGGCGGCAACCGAAAAACGGGGCGTATTCAAGACCTGGACAGTGCTATTAGCGATTTTTGCGTTTTCATTAAGCCTGTTGGGAACGTTCCTTGTTCGTTCCGGTGTGCTGACGTCAGTCCATGCGTTCGCCAACGATCCGGACAGGGGCTTGTTTATCCTGATTTTTTTGGCGATTGTGGTCGGTGGTTCCCTGCTGCTGTATGCCATCCGCGCACCTGCCGTGAAATCTAGCGCGACGTTTGAGCCAGTTTCCAGAGAGTCGGTCATTTTGATTAACAATGTCTTATTGGTCGTCACTGCCGCCAGCATTTTGTTGGGTACACTTTATCCTTTAGTGATTGATGCCCTGGGCTTGGGCAAGATTTCAGTGGGGCCACCGTATTTTAATGCCGTATTCATCCCTTTGATGGCACCTTTGGCGATTGCCGTGGGCGGGGGGATGTTATTGCGTTGGAAACGGGATAGCCTGGGTGAACTTGCTTCAAGGGTGCGTTGGATGATTATGGTTTGTGTTATAGGCGGGATGCTACTGCCGCTACTCATGCCGTTTTATTCCTGGGCTGCTGCACTGGGCTTGACATTGGCCTTATGGACAGTGGCAATGACTGCACTTTCTTTCATTGACCGCATGGGCGGGAAAGGCTGGGAACGTCTGGCAAAAATACCCACAGGATTTTATGGGATGACGATTGCCCATCTGGGGATTGCTGTATTTGTGGTTGGCATTACCTTGACTTCGGTTTATAGCGTCGAAAAAGATATACGCATGGCTCCTGGCGAAACGCTCGAACTATCCGGCTATCAATTCAAATTCCATGGCATCAAACAAGCCCAAGGCCCCAATTACATTGCCCAACAGGGTTTGATAACAGTGAGTCACGAAGGTAAGCCGGATGTTACTCTTGAACCGCAAAAACGGGTTTACCAAGTACAAAAAATGCCGATGACTGAGGCCGCTATTGATGCGGGGTTATTCAGGGACTTGTTTGTAGCCATCGGCGAACCGCTGGGCGATGAAGGTGCATGGAGCCTTAGGATTTATTACAAATCCTTTATTCGTTGGATTTGGTTAGGCGCTGTGTTCATGGCGGTAGGTGGCTTGTGTGCCACTTGTGATAAGCGTTACCGCAGCGCTAAAAAAGTAGAGAGCAAACCATGAATATTACTGAAATTAAAAGGTTTGCTTTATTAATTGATGCCGACAATGCACAAGCAAAGGCGATAGATGCCATCCTAACTGAGGCGGCAAGGTATGGGGATGCAACTTCAAGGCGTTGTTATGGGGACTGGACGAATGCACAATTAAGTAGCTGGAAAAATGTACTTAACAAACACGCCATTCAGCCAATACAACAGTTTGGCTATACTTCGGGAAAAAATGCGACTGATTCTGCGTTAATTATTGATGCAATGGACTTGCTTTATACTGATAAATTTAATGGTTTTTTTCTGGTTTCAAGCGATAGTGACTTTACTAAACTAGCAACTCGTTTAAGAGAGGCGGGTCTTGAAGTAATTGGAATAGGTAAACGTAGTACTCCAGAAGCTTTTCGTTCGGCTTGTAACAAGTTTATTTTTACTGAAACCATCATGGATGATGCAATTGAATCTGATGAGAGTAAGCAAAATAAAAACCATTCATCTAATATTTCTCCTGTGTCACCTGACAAAAGTATTTTAGATAAAACCTCTTACGAGGTTTCTAATGACAATAATCTAAAAAACCTAATCAAAGAGGCCGTCGACTCGGCATCTGAAGAAGATGGATGGGCTAATCTCGGGGGGGTTGGTAGTTATATTAACCGCGTCGATAGTTCGTTTGACCCTAGAAATTATGGTTTTTCTAAATTTAGTAAATTAATTAAATCTCTTCCTTACATAGAATCGAAAGATCGGAAAAATAGCGAGAGCGGTGGTTCTAATACGTACATTAAGCTAAAAGACTCCAATGCTTAAATACATCATCCCACTGCTACTGTTCATCGTGCTGTCCGTTTTTTTGGCATTGGGCTTAAAGTTGAAACCCAGTGAGATTCCTTCCCCTTTGCTAAACAAACCTGCCCCGACGTTCTCCGCACCTAAACTGACTGCACCCAACGAGAAACTATCCCCAGCCGATTTGAAAGGGAAAGTCTGGTTGTTTAATGTTTGGGCTTCCTGGTGTGTTTCCTGTCGTGAGGAACATCCGGTGCTTAACCAGTTGGCACAACAGCAAGCGGCGGTTATCGTTGGTTTGAATTATAAGGATGATCCCGATGCCGCGAAGAAATGGCTAGCAACATTGGGTAATCCTTATAACGACAGCGTTATGGATACCGATGGCAGGATCGGCATTGATTGGGGCGTTTATGGCGTACCGGAAACATTCGTGATGGATAAGCAAGGTATCGTCCGCTACAAGCATACCGGGCCGGTGATGGAAGATGACGTAAAAAATATCTTTCTCCCCAAAATTGCCGAATTGCAGGCTGAATCATGATGAAGGGTTGGCTGAATGTGGTATTGCTGCTGATTTCCACCCAAGGTTTTGCCATTGATGACCATCAACTTGCCGACCCAGAACAGCAGAAATCTTATGAAACCATCATTTCTGAATTACGTTGCCTAGTCTGCCAAAACCAGACCATTGCAGATTCCAATGCCGAACTTGCCACCGATTTACGCAGGCAAGTCTATGAAATGCTGCAACAAGGCAAATCTAAGGACGATATTGTCAATTTTATGACCGACCGCTACGGTGATTTTGTCCTGTACAACCCACCATTAAAAACCAAAACGGCTTTGCTATGGTTAGGGCCGATTGCTTTCTTGATAACTGGGTTTGCTATAATTTTTTGGTTCATACGCCGTAAAAAGGAAGCTGCAACAACAGTCATTGATAAGGACAAACAGGAAAAAATGCGCCGCTTGTTAGAAAACGAGGATCAGTCTTGAATAGCGTATTTTGGCTGGTGGCTGCCGTAATGGTCTTGATTGCATTGCTGATTATCCTACCGCCCCTGTGGCGTAAACAGGACAGTACAACAATAGATGACCTAGACCAGCGCAATATCAGGATTGCACGAGACCGATTGGCTGAGTTGAAAGCCAATAAAGCCGCAGGGGGGATAAGCCAATCTCAATATGATGAGCAAGTCGCCGAGTTGGAGCTGGCCTTAAGTGACGATCTTGAGTTAGCAAATCCAACCAATACCCAAAGCCAAGGACGCTGGTTGGTTTATGTGCTTGTTGCAACCATACCTGTTTTATCGGCTGCGCTTTATTGGACATTAGGTGACTATCAGGCCATTACCCATATTAATGAACCAAACCAAGCCGCTTCAGAAGCGCCTAGCCCTGAAGCCATCAACAAAATGGTGGCTGGTTTGGCTGAGAAATTGAAAGCGAAACCCAAAAACCTTGAAGGTTGGTTGATGCTTGGGCGTTCCTACAAGATGCTGCAACGGTATCCGGAGGCGGTTGACGCATTTGCCCATGCTTATCAATTGGCAGGGGAAAAGGCCGAAGTAATGTTGCCTTATGCCGAGGTACTTGCGCTAATGAATGAAGGTAACTGGGCAGGGAAACCGCAAGAGTTGGTTAGGAAAGTTTTGGCATTAGACCCCGATAACTTGAATGGCTTATGGCTGTCCGCCTTGGCAAGCGCCCAGCAAGGCGACAAGAAAAGCGCAATAGGGTTTTTACGAAAATTAGAAGCGGTTTTGCCCCCAGAATCTACCGAAAAACAACAAATCCATGAGTTAATTGCAAATACAGAAAGCGAGTTGGGCAATGCCGTTCCAGCCAAGTCTGTACAACCTGATTCGCCATCCGCAGTTTCTGTTACTATTCAAGTCAGTTTGGCTACAGAGTTGAAGACAGTGGCTAATCCCGAAGACACCGTTTTTATCTATGCCCAAGCCTTATCGGGCCCTAAGATGCCATTGGCAATTATTCGCAAGCAAGTGAGTGAGTTGCCCCTATCTGTCAGCCTGACAGACGCAGATTCGATGATACCCAACATGAAATTATCTAACTTCAAACAGGTCAGGCTACTGGCGCGAATCTCCAAGTCCGGTAATGCCATGCCACAAGCGGGAGACTCGATTGGAGTGGTTGATGAAGCGAATCTTGAAGATAACAACGCGCACAAGATTGTCATCAACGACAGGGTTAAATAATGTCGTGCTTGTATTCAAAGCATGAATGAGCGTCGACTAATCGAGCTGGAAATTAAAACAGCTTATCAGGAAGATTTGTTGCAAGCGTTGAATAAAATAGTCGCCCAACAACAGCGCCAAATTTTTCTTCTGGAGAAAACCTGCCAATCGCTGCATGAACGTATGAATAGCTTGCGTCTTGAAAATAGTGATGATGTCATCGAACAGCCACCGCCGCACTATTAAAATAACCTCAATTTAATGTATTTTCCCATTTTTCAGGCTCATTTATCTACTAGAAAATACGGTGTGCGTTTATTTATTGTTTCTCAGTCAACAGCGGCATCTTGGATGCTATTCCAATATCTAATTCCAAGCTGATCTGATGTTCAACTTGTAGGAACTTTGTTATGATCACAGGTGAAGTGGTTTTTTTATCTTTTGATATGTAAGAGGAAAACAATGAACAATAACTTTAATATTTCAGAGTGTCGAGCTAAAACCTGGATCGGTTTCCCGTTATTGGGTCTATGTGTGTTGTTCTTAAACGCCTGTACGACTACCCAGAAGGTAGCTGTTTGTTAACCAGGTTGACGCAAACTGCGCGCCCCCTGCCAAGGACTGTTCCCAGTTCGCTCCGGTGCGCGCCGCGACACCGCAGGAAACCCGCGCTATTGCCAGGGACGCCTGGCTCTATGCGTTCCCGATGATGGAGAGTTACAACACCTGGTATTCACAGGCGGTGGTGAAGGACTCGCCCACCTACGTCGGCGGATTCAACAAGTTCCGTCACTACTCCGAAGCTTTCACGCCGACAAACCACGACGTGGTGACGCCAAACAACGACACGCCTTACTCGTGGGCCTGACTCGACCTGCGCACCGAGCCGATGGTTATCAGCGCGCCGGCCGTGCCGATGGATCGCTACTACGTGCTCCAGTTCATTGATCTTTTCACCTTTAACAATGCCTACATTGGTTCGCGCGCAACGGGCAACGATGCAGGCAATTACCTGATGGTCGGCCCGCAATGGAAAGGTGAGACGCTCACAGGTTTTAAGAGAGTCTTCAAGAGCGAAACCGAAATCGTCGGCATCCTTGGTCGCACACAGCTCAACGGGCCAGACGACGTGGAGAATGTGAAGAAAGTGCAGGCGGGATTTAAGCTGACTCCACTCAGCGTTTTCGAAAAAAAGGCCGCGCCGCCAATGGCTTCCGCCGCTGCGAGACAGGAGTCGAGTAGTCCCCAGAAGCGATAGGGCTGGGCGTTTTCACGAAGCGTTTTTTTGCGTAGTGAAAATGCAAAGCATTCCGACATCGCGTCGAGTCATTGCGTAACCAATGTT
>NZ_JBKKBJ010000262.1:0-12514 GCF_046714055.1 Methyloglobulus sp.
GAATATCGTTTTAATCGACGCTTTAAGTCGGATGCGTTAGTGCCAAGATTAGTGCGTGCATCAGCCTTAACACCGCCGATGCCCGGACGGTTGCTAAAATTGGCTGAAGCTTATTGGTAATCAGAAAGCAGTTTAAGTAAAATGAAACAACAACGAAAAGCCATAGCATTAATTTCCGGTGGACTGGATTCCATGCTGGCGGCAAAGACCGTGATGGAGCAGGGCATCCACGTAGAAGGCATCAATTTTTTCACCGGATTTTGTGTGGAAGGCCATACCCATGCCATAAGAGCACGCGACAAGGCCAAACCGAAACGCAACAATTCCTTGTGGGTTGCCGAGCAATTAGGCATCAAGCTCCACATCGTCGATGTTATTGAAGAATATAAGAAAGTCCTGATTAATCCCAAGCACGGTTACGGTGCAAACATGAACCCGTGCCTGGATTGCAAAATTTTCATGGTCAATAAGGCCAAGCAATGGCTGGTTGAAAATAACTTTGATTTCATCATCACTGGCGAGGTGATTGGGCAAAGGCCGATGTCCCAACGGAAAGCCACCATGCCTATAGTCGCTAAGGAATCGGGTGCGGATGACCTGCTACTTCGCCCCTTATGCGCGAAAAACTTACCCGCAACCCTGCCAGAACGTGAAGGCTGGGTAAACAGGGAAAAGCTGCATGACATTACCGGACGGTCACGCAAGCCGCAAATGGCGATGGCTAAAGAGTTCGGCATAGCCGAATATGCCCAGCCAGCGGGAGGGTGCTGCTTCCTGACCGATAAAAATTATTCAGCAAAATTGGTCGATCTCTGGAAGGCACGGGATAGCAAGGATTACGAACTTGATGATGTCATGTTATTGAAAGTAGGCAGGCATATTCGCCCCAGGGCGCATTTTAAATTGATCGTCGCCAGGGAAGAAGGTGAGGGGCGCTTTATGCAAGGCTACAAAAAGGATTACATCAGTATGCTATGCACCAGCCACAGCGGGCCATTAGTGCTGCTGGATGGCTCGCCTTCCGCAGAAGATTTGTATTTGGCGGCAAGCATTACCGCACGTTACGGACAAGGGCGCGACGCTGAACAGGTCGATATGGCGATCATGGATAAAGATGGCTCGGAGCGGACTATCCAAGTCAAACCGTTAGCGGGCGAAAAGCTGCCGGAGGAATGGATGATATGAGGGAAGTACTGAATGCACGTCGGTTGTTGTGCCCTCTGCCGGTAATTCGCACGCAAGATAGGGTCAAACAACTACAGGCTGGCGACCAATTGGAAGTCATCTGCACCGATCCTGGCGTGATGCAGGATATTCCCGCGTGGTGCCGCATCAACGGCCACAAGGTTTTGGAAAGCAGTTCAGGTGGTCATGAGTATATTATCGTGCTGGAAGTGGGTGGTTAGCTTGCTTGAATGAGAGATTTAGCAAATTAATTCAAAGACTTTCCTGATTAGCAATGAATCTCAGCCAGCACCGTCCATACCGGCTTTGATGCCAATGGTCGTAGGGGCAATCCCTTGTGGTTGCCCTAAGGGCAGGCACAAGACCTGCCCCTACGTCACTGGCTGACTGAAGCACCTTGCTAATCAATAAGACTTTTAGGTATTTATTCGTACATTTATATTTTTAAGTGAGAAAACACCAACATGGCAGTAGGACAAAACGAATTCCCCAATATGCCAGAAGTGCCGGGCATAACCCTGGGAACCGCCTGTGCGGGCATTAAACAAACAGTAAAAGACGATGTTGTGTTGATAGCAATGGATGGACAATCGACCTGTGCAGCCGTGTTCACCCGCAACTCCTTCTGCGCCGCGCCCGTGCATGTGGCGAAAGCCAATATGGCGTATCAGCCCCGTTGGTTGCTCATTAATTCCGGCAACGCCAATGCGGGTACGGGCAAGCAGGGCATGGCAGATGCCCTCAAATCCTGCGCCGACGTTGCCGAGGTGGTTGGCGGTCAGGCCAATCAAGTATTGCCGTTTTCGACCGGGGTTATCGGTCAGCCTTTGCCCGTTGCAAAGATTACCGCCGCATTACCCGCTGCTTTTATCCAATTAAACGCCGCGAATTGGGACAAAGCGGCACGGGCAATCATGACCACCGACACCTTTCCCAAAGGGGTATCCAAATTTATTACGCTGGACGGTCAACCCATCACCATCAACGGCATTGCCAAAGGCGCAGGGATGATCCAGCCGGATATGGCGACGATGCTGGCGTTTATCGCCACCGATGCCAAAATCGCCCAGCCCTTGCTGCAAAGCTGTTTGGCGGTCGCCGTCGAGCGGTCATTCAACCGGATTACCGTCGATGGCGATACCTCGACCAACGATGCCTGCGTATTGATGGCAAGCGGCCGCACATCCGCACCGGAAATTACCGCTAGTAGTGAGCATTATCAAGTATTTTCCGATGCCATCGTGATAGTTTGCAAACAACTGGCAGAAGCGATCATTAGGGATGGCGAAGGCGCGACCAAATTGATGCGTATTGTTGTAGCGCAAGCGCAATCAGATGAAGAAGCCGTACGCGTAGGCAAAACCATCGCCCATTCGCCCTTAGTGAAAACCGCCTTTTTTGCCAGTGACCCCAACTGGGGGCGGATATTGGCGGCGGTAGGACGCGCTGGCATCGAAAATATGGTGCTGGAAGACGTACAGCTTTTTCTGGATGATGTCTGCATCGTCAGAAACGGCGGCTGTGCAGACGATTACACAGAAGCCGCCGGGCAGCGGGTGATGAAGCGGGAAGAAATCACCATCACCGTCAAATTGGGGCAGGGGCAAGCGGTTCAGGAAGTTTTGACCTGCGATTTTTCTTACGATTATGTGAGGATTAATGCGGAGTATAGGACTTGAGTTTTATTATGTCGCTAACACGACGGTTGATTTGATCGGGTTCTCGCACCCGAAGGCGAGTTTCTTTTCTTTGCGCGGCCAAAGAAAAGAAACCAAAAGAAAGGCCGCCCAGATGTCGCTTAATTCCTGCGCTCCGTCGTTTTTATCGGGGGTTGCCAAAAGGGACTCCTGTCCCTTTGGCAACGTGCGGCATCCCTGCCGCACCCCTACGGGCTATTCCCAATAAAAACGCCAGTTTTCGGCGCGGCATACGGGGAGCGGGTGTATAACTTGACTAATGGTTGGATGTTGGGGTTATAGTACCTCACCCCAAACTATCGCGCTAATTTGGAAAATAAAAGTTGTCTAAAATTTCTATTACATCAATAAAATTCACCAACTATAAAGCCTTTGGAAATTATTCCATTAGCCTACATGACACAAATATAATGGTTGGACCTAATAACTCAGGTAAGTCCACAATAATTAGTGCTTTTAGGATATTGGAGGTTGCGCTTAAAACAGCAAATGCGAAAAGCCCGACTCATGTGTCATCCTACGATGCTGGAACAACATTTGGGTACCGAATTTCAGAAACGAATTTACCCGTTTCTTTAGAAAACGTTCACACAGATTATTCTGACGATGACAGTAAAATCGAATTTCGATTATCAAATTCCAATAAGCTGATCTTGTACTTTCCTAAAGATGGTGGATGTATACTAAATTGGGATACGCACGGGAAATCGGTTAGAACACCCTCTGTATTCAGAAAAGAGTTTCCGTTTAAAGTTCAGGTTGTTCCCGTGCTTGGTCCTATTGAGCAAGAAGAAAAAATAGTTGCTGATGAAACGGTTAAGCGAAGCTTTGGTTCTCCACGAGCTTCTCGTCATTTTCGAAATTATTGGTACAAATATAACGAAGAGTTTGAAGATTTTAAAATAATGCTCGAGAAGACATGGCCTAGCATGTCTATCCAATTACCAGAGTTAACTTCCATGATTGAGCAACGTCTTGTAATGTTTTGTTCGGAGAATAGACAAGATAGAGAGATTTATTGGGCGGGATTTGGTTTTCAGATTTGGTGTCAACTTCTTACACATTTATCACGCGCGCACGAATTTAATCTTACTGTCATCGATGAACCTGAGGTTTATCTTCATCCAGATGTTCAGAGACAGCTACTCGGAATACTGAGAGATATCAAAATTGATGTGTTAATTGCAACAC
The DNA here is from genome assembly GCF_046714055.1 of Methyloglobulus sp. Lineage (GTDB taxonomy): Bacteria > Pseudomonadota > Gammaproteobacteria > Methylococcales > Methylomonadaceae > Methyloglobulus. The sequence goes on from NZ_JBKKBJ010000262.1 coordinate 4,074, forward strand.
ATTCTACAGAGATATTAGGCGAGGCTGATCCAACGGAAATCTTACTGATTGATAAAGCTTTGCGTTCAGCTAAAAGATTAAGAGATATCGAAGGTGTTCAACAAGCTTTGGATGCTATAGGTTCGGTACAAAATATAACTCTTACACAATTAGCAAGAACTAAAAAGGTACTTTTTGTTGAAGGAATGGGTGATTACAAGATAATTCGAAGATTTGCTAAAAACATGGGGTTTCAGGAGCTTTCATCAGGAGCTGATATTACACCATTTGAATCAGGAGGTTATTCATCTTGGGAAAGGGTCAGATCATTAGCCTGGGGCATACAAAAGACACTCGGTGCTGATATTAAAATAGACGCAGTTTACGATCACGATTTTTGGTGTGACGCACAAATTTTAGAAACTTTAAACGATCTAAAAAAACATCTTATTCTTGCGCATATTCATCAAAGAAAAGAGATCGAAAATTATTTATTAGACCCTAAAGTATTGGAGAGAGCTTTGCACTCATTAATAGCAGAAAGGAACCAAAGATCTGACACTACTATGCAAGTTGATGAATCTATTGAAAGTATATTGAATTCAATCACGTTTAACTACAAAATCGATCTACAAGCCCAGTATGTAGGGAAGTATGTGGACTATATGAAGTCAAAAGGTTGTCCTGATGATCAAAGCACATTAACCGCTAAGGCGCTTCACAACTTTGAACATCAATGGGATGTAATTGATAACAGAATAAAAATTGTCGGTGGTAAACAAGTTCTAAAGGATATTAGACGCTATGTTACTGAAAAATGGTCTGTCACTTTAACGGATATACGCATCATTGATGAGTTTAAAGAATCTGAAATTCCAGAGGATATGAGGAATTTAATTCAGATGCTTGAAACTTATAGACTCCAGCCATTTAAGAGTATTTAAAGACCATGAGACCTATAAAAGTTAGGGTTGATTAGCCGCGCAGAAGCTCTTTACTTGCCTGGTGTCTGGATGACTTGCGCGTTTAATCCGCCCAACTATGCTATGACAATCGCCCATTCCCGTATGCCGCGCCGAGCATCGCAGTTTTCGGCGGGGATAACCCGTCAGGGGCGATTCAGGGATGAATCGCGGTGATCGAGGGGCAGGAAGCCCCTTTGGTCACCTCCCGTTGAAAACGAGAAGCGCAGAAGATAAGCGGCATCCGGGCAGCCTTTTCTTTGGTTTTTTTCTTTTGCGGAAAATTGCTCCTGCATTTTCCGCATTCACCACATCCATGTGGCTTGGCGAAGCAAAAGAAAGAAACTCGCCCTCGGGTGCGAGAACCCGATTAAAATAATCGTCGCGTTAGCGACACAACATAACTCAGCTAATACTGCGTAAAATTAACTCTTTAACCGGGACGGTGTAATATAACCTAATCAATGGAGATTAAAACCGGAGCAGACAATGCAAACAAATAAAGAACTTTATCAACAACTGAGTCAATTATCGCCGCTAGAAAAATTACGCGCGGGCAAGTCCACGACGTGACCCAAGCCATTGGCTTGCTGGAGGATATGGTTGTCGGGGCTGTCGTTGCGTACAAGGCCTACGATGCCGACGAACTGTTTGCCGACAGCGGCGCAACGGCAGTTATCCCGTTGAAGGCCAACCGCATACGGCAACGGGACTTTGACCGACACCAGTATAAGCACCGTAATTTGATAGAACGGTTCTTTTGCCGGATCAAGCAATTCCGCCGTATCGCAACTCGCCATGATAAGCTGGCCTCGCGGTTTTCAGCTTTCATCGCATGGGCGGCGCCTTTCATTTGGCTTATTTAATTGTCAACAGACCCTAGTGTCTGGATTTTGGAGTCCACTTTACAATGTTAAGACTAGTCAATCTCTTGCATTCAATCCATATACTTTGGTGCCTTTCAATTGTCGAAAGCATAAAAAACCCGGCTATTTTGCAACAGCCGGGTTTTTGTTTTTTACAGCTAAGGCTAGAAAAGCAGCGGGCTTACATCATGCCGCCCATACCACCCATTCCGCCCATGCCACCCATATCTGGCATACCGTGGCCATGTTTATCATCAGCAGGCGCATCAGCGACCATCACTTCGGTGGTCAGCATTAAACCGGCAACCGATGCCGCATTTTGCAGCGCGGTACGTGTCACTTTCGCTGGATCCAGGATACCCATTTCGATCATGTCGCCGTATACGCCTGTTTGTGCGTTATAGCCGAAGTTGCCTGTGCCTTTTTGAACTTCGTTAAAGACGACAGAAGGCTCGTCGCCTGCGTTAGCTACGATTTGACGCAAAGGCTCTTCCATTGCACGACGCAAAATGTTAACTCCGACTGTCTGATCATGATTAGCGCCTTCAAGACCTTTCAATGCAGACAACGCTCGAACCAGGGCAGTACCGCCGCCAGCAACAACGCCTTCTTCTACCGCAGCACGGGTTGAATGCAGGGCATCTTCTACGCGGGCTTTCTTTTCCTTCATTTCGATTTCGGTTGCAGCACCAACTTTGATTACCGCAACACCGCCTGCCAATTTAGCCAGACGTTCTTGCAGTTTTTCTTTGTCGTAGTCGGAAGTCGCCTCTTCCGCTTGAGCACGGATTTGATTGACTCGGCCTTTGATTTGCTCTTCAGAACCTGCGCCATCAATAATCGTGGTGTTTTCTTTGGTGATCTGTACTTTTTTGGCTGTGCCCAATTGAGACAATTCCGCTTTTTCAAGGCTTAATCCCACTTCTTCTGCGATGACAGTACCGCCAGTCAGGACTGCAATGTCTTCTAGCATAGCTTTACGACGGTCGCCAAAACCAGGCGCCTTTACGGCTGCAACTTTAACGATACCACGGATAGTATTGACAACCAGCGTTGCCAGAGCTTCGCCTTCAACATCTTCCGCGACAATCAATAATGGACGACCAGATTTGGCAACGGCTTCCAGAATTGGCAGCATTTCACGGATGTTGGAGATTTTCTTTTCGTAAATCAGGATCAGCGGCTCTTCAAGCTCAACGCTCATGCTGTCTTGTTTGTTGATGAAGTAAGGCGACAAATAGCCACGGTCAAACTGCATACCTTCGACCACATCCAGTTCGTTGTCCAGACCTGAACCTTCTTCAACGGTAATAACGCCTTCTTTGCCGACTTTTTCCATGGCTTCGGCAATAATTTTGCCGACCGATTCATCCGAGTTGGCAGAAATCGTACCAACTTGCGCAATAGCTTTGTTATCAGCACAAGGCGCAGCGGATTTGACGATGGCATCAACCACTTTGGTGACCGCCAGATCAATACCACGTTTCAAGTCCATTGGGTTCATGCCAGCGGCAACCGCTTTCAAACCTTCATTAACGATAGATTGCGCCAATACGGTTGCAGTTGTGGTGCCGTCGCCAGCGACATCAGAAGTGTGCGACGCCACTTCCTTAACCATTTGTGCGCCCATGTTTTCGAATTTGTCTTTCAGTTCGATTTCTTTCGCAACCGACACACCATCTTTAGTGATGGTAGGGGCGCCGAAGCTTTTATCCAGAATTGCATTACGGCCTTTAGGGCCTAAAGTCACTTTTACTGCATTTGCCAAAATATTAACGCCACGCGCCATGCGGTTACGTGCGTCATCACCAAATAATACGTCTTTTGTTGCCATGTTCTATTCCTTATGTGAATAATTGATACGATAAAAAGGGGTTAGGCTTAGCCCAAAATGCCCATGATGTCTTCTTCACGCATAACGATAAGGTCTTCGCCATCGACTTTTACTTCGTTACCGGCGTATTTGCCGAACAACACCTTATCACCAACCTTGACTTCCAAGGCCCTTATTTTGCCGTTATCCAGTTGCTTGCCGTTGCCCACAGCCAGGACTTTGCCTTGGCTTGGTTTTTCTGCGGCAGAACCTGGCAATACAATGCCACCGGGTGTTGTTGTTTCTTCTTCAACGCGTTTGACTATCACTCTGTCGTGTAACGGACGTATATTCATCAATATCTCCTAGAGGTTAAATTAAGGGTTAATTATTGTTATTAGCACTCGCTAGTAATGAGTGCTAATAATAATGACCTTTTGCAGTCTGTCAAGTTCTTTGGCATCATCTTCTGCCAACTCTTACCAAATTATGACTTATGAATGACAACCAATTGCTGCGTTATAGCCGCCAGATCATGCTGCCACTTTGTGATATTGCCGGACAACAAAAGATATCCACTGCCCGTGTTCTCATTGTTGGCGCTGGTGGCCTGGGTTCTCCGGCGGCCATGTACCTAGCCGCTGGTGGTGTCGGTCACATCACTATTTATGATAACGACGAAGTGGATTTGTCCAATTTACAAAGGCAGATTGCCCATCACACTGACGATGTGGGGATTGATAAGGTAATTTCAACCCGCAATACGCTCAATCAATTAAATCCAGACGTGCGGGTTACGGCTGTTAAGCAACGATTGATGGGTGAACAACTGGAAACAGAAGTCAAAAAGGCGGATTTGGTATTGGATTGCAGCGATAATTTTGCGACACGTTTTGCTATCAACAAGGCTTGCGTGAGCTTCCAGAAACCGTTGGTGTCGGGGGCTGCAATCCGGTTTGAGGGTCAGGTAACTGTGTTTACACCGGGTAAAAATGATAGTCCATGCTATAACTGCCTGTACAAAAATGAAGGGGAAGAAATGCAAAACTGCGCCACCAATGGCGTGATAGCGCCCATTACGGGCATTGTGGGCAGCATTCAGGCATTGGAGGCAATGAAGCTTATCATCAACGCCGGTGAAACTTTGACCGGAAGATTGTTACTGATTGATGGACTAACCATGAACATCAAAACCCTGCGTTTCAAGAAAAACCCAAGCTGCCCAACTTGCGGCAACCTGTAACACACATAGGGAGACCTCTAAAAATTCAAAAATCTCCTTCGCCCATCAGTGAGAAAGCCGGGATGAGGGTTTTAGAATCACACATTAATTCCCTCACCCTAGCCCTCACCCTGAGGGAGAGGGTTTTAGAGATTCCCATAGATATGGATTATCAGGAAGTTGTTTTGCCCTTATTAAGCTGTTTTTTTATAAAAGCAATGACATTTTCTGCCAGATCGTTGACCAAAGAGGGACTATCTCCGTGCGGCTCGATATCGCCAAACGGTTTGCCGTCTTTTTGCGAGAATTTATAGATAAAATAACCCAACGGCGCAAAAGCGGCTGCACCGATAACAACTATCGCAATAAAAAGCCCTGTCACATCACCCATGATGCCTCCTCAACGCCTGTGTGTTTAAATTGTTTTTTAATGCTTAGGCGAAGCCTGGTAATACTCTATTTCTAACAAAAAAATAAAGCGGACTTCTTATGCCTAAAAATAACCCATTTCTCGGCATTTAAGCAGGGCTTATAGCAACAGTTGCGAAAAAAAAAAGTTCGTCGTATACTTACACCCAGCTTACTTGATCAAGCTAGCGTAATAAACAAAAACTTCTGGAGGTTTGCAATGAAATGGGAAACACCAAGCTACACTGACCTGCGTTTCGGTTTTGAAGTCACCATGTACATCTACAACCGTTAATAATAGTTGGTTCAGGTTAAAAAGGGGTTCGCTAAGAACCCCTTTTTTTTGCCTGGACTCGCCTAATGCCCTATCATTCTGGGAAGCATTGACGTATTGGCATCCATAACTATGAAAATCAGAATTCTAGGCTCAGGCGCGGGGGGTGGCTTTCCCCAGTGGAACTGCAACTGCAATAATTGCCGACGTTTGCGCCATAACGAAATGAACGGCAAAGCACGAACGCAATCGTCGATTGCCGTCAGCAGCGACAATAACAACTGGCTGCTTATCAATGCCTCACCTGATATTCGCGCCCAACTGGAAGCCTTTCCTGCCATCCAGCCTAAAGAAGGCCTGCGCGATACCAGTATTAAAGCCGTCCTGTTGATGGATAGCCAGATTGACCATGCCACGGGCTTGCTGATGCTGCGCGAAGGTAAACCACTGGACATTTACTGTTCAGAGATGGTCAAGCAGGATTTGACCAGCGGCTTTCCGATATTCAATATGCTGTCGCATTATTGCACTGTCAATCATCACCCCATTCCCGTTGATGGCAGCAGCTTTACCATTCTTGCCTTGGCTGATCTGCGTTTTTACACCCGCGCCCTGAAAAGCAAGGCTCCGCCCTACTCCCCGCATCGGCACGATCCGCATGAGGGCGATAATATTGGCGTGGTTATTGAGCAACAATCCACGGGCAAAAAAGTGTTTTATTCGCCGGGTCTGGGTGAAATCGAAGAACACGTAATGTCTGCCATGCAAACCGCTGATTGCTTGCTGGTCGATGGCACGTTCTGGACGGAAGATGAAATGATCGACCAACAAGTCGGTAAAAAACAGGCCAGCCAGATGGGACATTTGCCGCAATCAGGTAGCGGCGGCATGATAGAAGTCCTCAATAAGATACCGAATGCGCGTAAGATATTGATCCACATCAACAACACCAATCCGATTTTGGATGAAGATTCTGGGCAACGTAAAATACTCGATGTTGCTGACATCGAAGTCGCCTACGACGGCATGGAAATTGACCTGTAACTATGACGAACCCTGAACAACAACCCTGGAGCCGGGAAGAATTTGAAGCGCAGTTGCGCGGCATGGAGAAGTATTACCACATCAACCATCCGTATAACGTGCTGATGAACGAAGGCAAACTCAATAAAGCCCAAATTCAGGGCTGGGTTGCCAACCGCTTTTATTACCAAGTCAGCATTCCCAGAAAAGATGCCAATATCCTGGCAAACTGCCCAGACCGCGAAACTCGCCAACTCTGGGCGCAACGCATCCTAGACCACGACGGACAACCCGGCGAACCCGGCGGTATTGAAGCCTGGATACAATTGGGTATGGCAGTGAGCCTAACCCGCGAGGAAATCATCTCCGAACAGCATGTGCTGCCGGGAGTGCGTTTTGCCGTCGATGCTTACGTCAACTTTGCCCGGCAAGCCGAATGGCACGAAGCCGCCAGTTCATCGTTAACTGAACTGTTTGCCCCTAAAATCCATCAGCAACGCCTGGACAACTGGCCAGAACATTACCCCTGGATCGATAAAGACGGTTACGCCTACTTCCGTAAGCGTTTAAGCGAAGCCCGCCGCGATGTCGAGCATGGCCTGGCGATCACCCTGGACTGGTACAAAACCCGTGACCAGCAAGAGCGGATGATGAAGATATTGAAATTCAAGCTCGATGTGTTGTGGACGATGGCAGATGCTATGTATATGGCTTATATTAACGGGATGCCGCCTTATTTTAATGTTGGTGGGTAGGAACTTGTAGGGTACGCTGCGTACTCTAGTGGGCTAACTCATGCTAATGAATCGCTTGTACGACCCATCTGACGATCAACTTGTTTATCATTATTGTTCGGCGGAAACGCTGTGCGCAATCTTAGAGTCGAGGAATATCCGATTCACCGACATCAATATGCTAAATGATGAAACTGAGACAAGATGGGGTTATTCGGCATTTGAAGAGGCGGCGACACGACTTATAAAGCGTATTGATATACCAGACTCAATACCAGAAATATCCATCGATTTTTGTGATTCAGTAGATGGAATTCTATCGGGATCTCAACTAATTGTGCATCCATTCGTGTCCTGTTTCTCGTTGAATGGCGACAATCTTGGACAGTGGCGTACATACGCAGATGATGGGCGAGGATTCGCTATTGGGTTTCGTGCATCAATGTTGAAACAATTGCCTGTCACCATGCTTTCAGTAGAGTACGATAGAGGGGAGCAGGTCAAAGAAATGATGGCAGCATTATTAGCCATCCATGCACGAAAAAACTCAGAAGAAGAAAACGAACGAGGCGAATTTTTTGAGGATTGTGTTCTTACTGCTACATACTTTGCCGGACTTAAACATTCAGCTTTCCAAGAGGAAAAAGAAATTCGTTGTGTGCATGCTGTTAACGTAAAAATGGAAGAAGAAATTATGCACTTTGTAGATGCACCTAATGTTTGCGAGGACTGGAAAAGCCAACCTGTAAAATTTCAAGTGCAAGATAATCATCTTTGTGCTTACATGGATCTTCCATTTTGGCATCCAAATGGACAGCACCCTGTATCAGAAATTTTTTTGGGGCCAAAAAATCACAGTGTAGCTGCAAATGTATTACTTTACCTTGGAGGGTTAGGTTATTCAAATGTTGGCATTAAACGATCAAAAGTCCCTTATAGATAGCAAGTAGCCCGGATGGGGCTTGCGGAATCTGGGTTTTCGTGGCTTCGATTCCCCGTATTCCGCGTTGCTGCATACGGGCTACAGAGCTAATTGTTTAGTCCCACTATTAAGTGGTCTGGTTTATCACCAACTTAAAGAGGAAAAGCGATGGGACAAGTATTACACGGAACAGCCACGACCACGCACGCTACAAGAGCAAAAATACAAGCGTCTGAAG
>NZ_JBKKBJ010000263.1:0-16246 GCF_046714055.1 Methyloglobulus sp.
CGGCAAGCCGCCTATCATGCCTGAAACCATATTGCCAATGCCCACAGCGGTCAGATCGCGGTTCAAGTTGGAATTGCGCTTGTAAGGATCGAGCTTATCGACTGCCGCAGTCCCCGGCTTCAGCTCGCAGCGGACTGATGACATCGCACGCCTTCTCGTGGACAACCATCCCGGCACACTCGAACCGGAGAGCGTGGCATTCAGCAAAAACAGCCGATTCGCTTACATTACGCTTCAGGAAAACAGCGGTGTCGTACGCCTCGACCTGCACACCTCGGAGTTGACCTTCTTTGGCCTCGGCCAGACATCCCACGACGCCGACCTTATAGTAGACGGGTTCTACAACCCGTTCGAAACTCTGGAAGCATACCGCGAACCCGATGGCATCTCCCTTGATCAGACAGGGCGGTTCTTCGTGACAGCCGACGAGGGTGACAGCCGCAGCAACCGTGGTGGCTCGGAACCTGAGGTTCTCGACCTCACGCACTATCGCGGCATGACGCTGGTTGCGGTCGGGCTAGAACGTGCCAACGCGGGCTGCGCTGATTGATGTCAGCGACCCTAAGGAGCCTGTCGTGATCGATCTTGAGCCAGTCGGTACAGAGGGCCTGAGGGAATAAAGTTTTTCCGCCGCGGTGAACACTTGTTGGTGGCCACGGCGAATGAAGTATCGGTGACGGTGTCAATCCTCGAAGTGGCCTTTTCCGATTGATCCCGGAGCAGGTCGGGGTATATTGCCCATAAACACTAACCTAAAAAACAGAACACTGCTATACCCCTATAACGAGAGCAAGCACAGAGGAAAAGTCAAGTACCTCCGGCAAAGCCGGAGGCTTGAAAATGTGAATTATACCAATCCCAATAAATTGTTATTTGAATCGCCTCATCCTGACCTTCTCCCTCTGGAGAAGGAACAATATGGGAACTTATTGGAATTGGTATTAGATGCCCTTTTGGGAGTTGAGCCAATTGCAATTGGCGATATTATACTCACCGAGATTTTATAAGGATTTCGGAATGATACGGAATTCAAAACGGCGAAAGAAGTATTGTTGAGCTTGACCATTTTTGACATGCTGGCTCAAAAAAATGCCTGTGCCGCAACGGAAAATTATAGAATCTTAAGAAAAAAAGGCATAACCGTCAGAAAAACAATAAATTGCATGATTTCAACATTCTGCATAGAGAACAATCATGCCCTGCCTTTTAGTAAGTTGCTTACCTGATTTTTCCATTCGCAATTAAGCGGGGAACAATCAGGGGTAAAGCACGAACACCTGCGCCTTCAGCCGTCATCCGCACTGTCGTATAGGTAATAGTACGTATTTACAAAACTATTTTCTGGCCCAATAATTACACCAGCCAAACGGTTCTGCCCTGAGGAACAGGGGTAGTTAAGCGCGCGGAGGGTGGGACAAACCGAAGTATGTACCCAACTGGGCAACCACTTAGGCCTCCGTCGAAACGTGAACCAATGTTAAACATGGCCGTCCGAGTCACGACGACGAAGGACGCCATGTTAGGCGCGAATTACAATTTCCCAATATAAACACTAAGAGGTGAAGCCATGTTGCGTATCAAGCTAAAATTTTTTTGGAAACTTCTGGTATTGCTGGAGTTATTTGCCTTTCTTGCCAGTTTTCCCACTGTTGCCACTGCGTCGAAAAAATTTGAAATTTTGCACACATTTGTTGGGGATCCACTCCCACAAATCGGTACAATTCCCCCAATTTGGCTGATTCAAGCGAAGGATGGCAATTTATATGGAAGTACATTTGGGAGACTTAACGGTCCGTTTATTCCAAGCACACTATTCAAAATTGACATCTCCAAACCGACACCAACCTACTCTGATTTAAATTTAGATGTAGAATTTGGAGCCCCTAATTTCTTCCACTTTGTCCAATCTAGAAACGGTATCTTTTATGGAACGGCCGTAGAAGGCACCTTTGCCGGCCCTGAATACTTGTTCCAGATCAACACCTCAGTACCCCCCCCTTTGCCTACTTTTGTAACGCAAAGTTTGCCATCGTCTACGGGCGATCCAACATTCGTGAGCGAATTGCTTGAAGGGGAGACAGGTGTATTTTATGCCACGACTACTTTTGGCGGTAATTTCCTGGAAGGAGCAGGGATGATTCTGCAAATCAACACAGCCAACCCGGCTAATTTTAAAGTATTGCATGATTTTTCTGACGATGACCCCCCTATCCCCCTTGGAAGAAAAAGCGGCTTGATTTGGGGCACAGATGGAAAACTCTATGGCACAACCTGTCGCAGTGCCGCTAGCGAAAACGGCGACCTTGGTAACGGGGTAGTCTTCAGTTTTGATGTTAATGGGGCGACCCCCGCTTCGAGGGTGCTGCACAGGTTTGATGGCATTCATGGCACATGTCCGCAGGGTTTGCTTCAAGGACGCGATGGTAAATTGTATGGCACAACCGACGGTGGCGGCAGCGCTAACCAAGGGCTCATCTTTAGTCTCGATATCACCAGATTCAACCCTGTTTACCGGGTTTTGCATAACTTTCATAACACTGTCGCCGTACATCCAAGAGGTAAACTTGTACAATTCCTGAATGGTAAAAAACTGTATGGCGCAACGGCATCAGGCGGCCGCCATGGCAAAGGCACGGTATTCCGGCTTGATTTATCAGGAAAAAAGCCCAGATATACTGTGATCCATACGTTTGATGGAATCCAATCTGGAAGTAAGCCAACTGTAATTAAAGGAAGGAACGGTAACCTATACGGTGCCGCGCTAGAAGGGCCAGGTGGCGCTGGCCTGGTTTATCGAATTAATTTAAATTAACCCCCTAAGCCAAAATTGTAATTCTTATGCTTGATCTTGTTAAGTAATAGCGTGCAACTGTTTTTAAAAGCCGTCGTTCCGGCAGGGATTGGCGGAGAGGATTCCCTCTCCTCTTCCGCACTTCCTCCATCCATGGAGGTCGCCGGAACCCAGACTCCATGGAGGGCTCGGAGCTTGCCGTCCATGGCACTGGATACCCGCTTCCCGGCGGGTATGACGCACTTTTTTGCTTCAGTTGCTAATCAAGTCCTCTAATTTGGATTTTAAATCAGTTATTCATTTTTACTTATGTTATGTGGCAAAAATAGCGGGCAACACTTTAAAGCAACTGAATATAGAAAAGCCCGACGAGTAACTATTCGAAGTATGGCATTACATCTGTAACCGTGGTCGCTTTAGACTTTCCGAGGATATTTCATGGAATATAAACGCAATATAAAGCTGATTACAAAAGTACTCACTGTCGGCGCGGTAATCGCTGTTCTGAGTTACTTATTTCATCCTGAAGTTGGGCAGTTAAGCGTTATGTTCAATGGCCAACCTATCGCAGACCCATTAGTCCGCTTCGCCGCCATCCCAACCTTTCTGGTGGTTATGGGGCTTGCCGTTGTCCTCACGATATTATTGTTTATGGGTATCGGTGTATTTATGTTTTTCGGCGCCCTGTTTTTTGCATTAATGGTTTGCTTCGTTATGGCACCTTATTTTTGGCCGGTGCTGGTTATTATTTTTCTGATAATCGCGTTGATGTCTTTGGGTCATGAAAAAACCGACTAATCAAGGCGCTATCATGCCGTTTTTCAGATAACTCTCTTCATAGTTGAAGATAATATTGGCATCAGGCAATATCAGGGATTCATCTTTATCCTTATAGTCAAGCCGGAACAATATATCCTTGATGACGTTGATACGCGCCGCTTGTTTGTCGTCAGCCCTGACGATAGTCCAGGGCGTTGTCAAATGATGGGTTCTGGCAAACATGATGTTGCGGGCTTGGCTATAATCATCCCAATGTTTTTGCGCCGCTTTATCGATGGGGCTGATTTTCCATTGTTTAAGAGGATTTTGTTGCCGGTCTTTCAGGCGGTTCTTTTGTTCATCACGGCTAATATCCAGGTAATATTTCAATAATTTGATGCCGGATCGAACCAGCATCTGCTCGAAGTCAGGCACGGTTTCCAGGAATTCATGATATTCCTTGTCGGTGCAAAAGCTCATAACGCGTTCGACACCTGCGCGATTGTACCAGCTGCGGTTGAAAAACACCATTTCGTCAGCAGTGGGCAGATGCGCTGCATAGCGTTGAAAATACCAACTGCTATTATCCCGGTCTGAGGGTTTACCGAGCGCAACAATACGGGTTTCGCGTGGACTCAGGTATTGGGTAATGCGTTTAATAGTGCCATCCTTACCTCCTGCATCGCGGCCTTCAAAAATGATCAGTATCCTGTCATCCTTCTTGATAATATGTTTTTGGAGTTTAACCAGTTCGATCTGTAATGACCGCAGGGTTTCTTTGTAAGTGCTTGTTTTAATTTTCTTTGGTTGTTTTTTTGACATGTTGGCCTCGCACTAAGAGTTATTGATTAAATTACAATTTTACCAACCGATAAAAAATATGTTTGGCTAGTTCTGCGGTTACGATGTAAAGCATAACGATTCCTCCCAGTCAGTTTGAAACTGTTGTTCAGAAACACCTGAAATCAGAATAAAGTTGAACGTCATACGAATCTTTTTCCGAACGTCCGCATGACAAAATAAACCGTAGGCGTGGCTACCAGGGACAGGAGTACGGAAAGTGTCAGCGCACCAATCACGGCAATTGCCAAAGGTTTAAGCATGTCCGATCCAGCGCCAATGCCATAAGCTAAGGGTAAAAGCCCCAACGCCGCCGCCAGTGAAGTCATCAACACCGGACGCAAACGCCGTCGCCCGGATTCCACCAGCGCATCTTCCATGTTTTTACCTTGCGACTGGAATCGGTGTACTGAATCCAGCATCAGGATTCCGTTTTTCGCGACCACGCCAATACCAATGATCGCACCCAGCAATGAAACAATATTGACTGAGGTGCCGGTCAGATACCAGGCCAGAGCAGTTCCGCTCAATGCCAATATGGAGCCGAACACGATGGCGATGGGTTCATAGAATGAGCGGAACTCGATCAATAACACGGTGAACACCAGAAATACAGAGGCCAACAGCACCACCAGCAAGTTATGGAAAGACTCCTGTTGTTGCTGAAAAAGACCGCCGAACTCCAACACGCCGGGCGGCAGCGTTTGATCCTGACTGAGTTTGGCCTTGATTTCCGCTATGGCACTGCCAAGGTCACGGTTTTCCAGGCGGGCGGAAACAGCCACCAGTTGCCGCAGATCTTCGCGGTGTAGCTCCAGTTGTCCAGGTTCGGTGACTATGTCCGCCACTTGCGATAGCTTCACGGTTCTACCGTCCAAAGATCGCAGCGGTAATTCGCGCAGGCTGGCAATCTGGCCGGTAGCGTCGGTGTTCATTCTTACGCGAATATTGACGACCCGGTCGCCCTCCAATACATAAGAAGCTTTTTGTCCGAGCATGGCGGTGCTCACCGCCATGGCGACATCGTTGACGCTCAGACCGAAGCGCTGCGCATCACTGTAACGTACGCGCAGACTCAACGAGGGGCCGGTGGTTTCCAAGCCGTCGAAGGTATCGACGACCCCTTGAATTTTACCCAATTCGGCTTCGATTTGCGGGGCTTTTTGTTTGAGCCACTCGACATCAGTGGAGAAGAGCTTGATCTCAATAGGCCGGGGCGACCAGGTCAAATCACCGATAAGATCACCGAGAATGCCGGCAAATTCCCAATGAAGTCCGGGCACCGCCGCATAAAGTTGCTTGCGCAGTTCGGCAACGACCTCGTCGGTTTTCCTCTGGCGTTTCGATTTTAATTTGACCAAAAAATCACCCTTGTGCGCTTGTGAAATACCCAAAGCCAGCCTCGCACCCGTACGTCGTGAATAACTTTCCAACTCCGGTAGGGCTCGCAGGATAGTTTCTGCTTGCCAAAGTTGCCGATCGGTTTCGCTCAAGCTGGTACCCCAAGGGGCGTGGTAATCAAGCACGAATCCGGCTTCATCCATAAAGGGCAGAAACTCGCTTTCCAGATGTCCATACAGCCAGGCTGCCATTACCAATATCAAGGCACAGCCTAGCAAAACTTTTCTTGCTTGCTTGAGTGCTATGCGTAACACCTTTTCATAGCCTTTAATCAGGCGTTCAAGCCAATTGAAATCCTTGGTGCTATTGGGGATAGTAATGCCCAAATTTTTTGGTTGGCTTTGAATTTGTTCAGGGTCTGGCATCAACCAGGCCGCCAACGACGGAATAAGCGTCACTGCCAACACCAGAGAAGTCAACAACGAAACGACCATTGTCAGTGCCAAGGCCCGAAAAAAACTACCGGCAACACCATCCAGAAAAGCTAGCGGAATAAATACCACTACTGGGGTCAGGGTCGAAGCCAACAATGGCCGAAAAATATCCGCTAATGCTTGCTGCACTATTATAAGTCGTTCTGAGCCTTGCTGTAGCTTGTTATGAACTGCTTCGACCACCACAATGGCATCGTCTATGACTAGACCAATGGCAGCCGCAATACCGCCCAAGGTCATTAAATTGAAACCCAAGCCCATGACACGCAGAGCGAGCAAAGTTATTAGTACCGTGGCAGGAATTACCAAAGTGGCAATCAATGTCGCCCTCCAACTCTTCAGGAAAACGTAAAGTATGGCGATGGAAAGAATCAATCCCAGAATGATGGCTTCCCAAACGCTTTGGATGGAGTCGCCCACCAGCAGCGACTGGTCATAGAAGACCGTTGCCTGCATACCTGCTGGTAAGGTTTTTTCAAGGGATTCCAGCTCCTGTTTGAGTTGTCTGGCAATATCGAGGGTGCTGCCGTCCGGCTGGCTATAGATATTGAGCAGAACGGCATCGACACCGTTAGCGGTTACGACATTGAAAACCGGTTCTTGCGTTCGCTCAACCCTAGCAAAATCCTTGATGCGGATGGGATGGGCGACAGTTGCCGCTGGTGGCAGGATACCAATAGCGGGAGTGTTCCCAACGACCGAGACGGTCAGGTTTTCTATATCTTCAAGAGTATGGACACGGCCATCCACGACCGTTAGATAGAGCTTATAATCTTCCTCCATCATGCCGGTCGGTGTTATCAGGTTGTTTTTGACCAGTGCATCACTCACTTGGCTGAGACTCAGGTTCACTGCTTGCAAGCGTAACGGATCGACGATAACGTGATATTCGGGTACACGACCCCCTACAAGGCCGGTACGAGCCACCCCCGGTATACGTAATAGGCGAGGCTGTAAAGTGTAGCGTGCTGTTTCCCAAAGTTCTGTAAGTGAGTGATTGGAGCCTGTAAGACTAAGGCCAACAACCGGAAATGCGGCAAAAGTCAACCGCCAAACGGCAGAACTGGCAGTGGGCGGCAAAATTTTCTGTACGACTGCGAGCCGACCTTGTACATACAATTCCGCCTGCACCATGTCTGTTCGCCAGTTGAAGAATACATTGACCTCCGCTGAACCGCGTCCGGTTTTCGAGCGTATAGTACGAACACCGGGAATGTCTTTCATGGCTTCTTCGATCGGCCGGGTGATAGTTGCCATCATTTCGTTGCCGGGCATAACGCCATTGTCGATCAGGATGACTACGCGCGGGAAATTGGTTTGCGGAAAGATTGATGAAGGCATGTCCAGCGCGGCATAGGCGCCTGCCAGACATAATGCAAAACAAAGGAAGGTGGCAGATAAGCCGTACCGAAACGTAAAGAATGACTGCATAGAGGGTGTGGACTGAATTGTCACTTTATAACCCGGATACGTGTTTTAGGAGGCAAGCCATAAGCACCTTGAGTTACAATAACCATACCTTCCCTGATATTTTCGCCAGACACTTCGATAAGATTGCCATCACGTAAACCCGGCTTGATGACTGTCTGTTTGGCGTTATCACCCTCAACCATAGCAATGGTGCTCGATCCTTCTCTGGTTACTACACTTTCGATCGGAACCGCCAAGCGCTCCGGACGCTCTTCAACGAGGACGCGGACACTGACAAATTGACCAGTGCGTAGCCCCAACTCAGGGTTTAGAGAAGCTCGAACCAGCAAGGTATCGGTCAAGGGATCAATCTGTGAACCGATAAATATAACGGTACCTCGGTGTAAGCCTGCTTCGTCCATATGGTTTGGGTCAAAGGTTGAACTTGCACTGATTGTTACTGGTTGTTTCAACCGAATACTGTTAGCTTCTTGGCTGGGGACACGAATCGCTATGTCCAGACGCTCCAGATTGATCAAATCCGCTAGTACCGTATTCAGGTTTACCGCCTCACCGACTTTGAAATGGATGGCCGCCACGGTGCCGGACAAAGGAGCCTTGATTCGCAATAACTCGCGCTGGGTCTGTGCGCTGACCAAATCTTTACGGGCGGTTTGAAGCAATAGTTCAGCCTCATCGTAAAGCTTGCGCGAGATGTTATCGGTAGAACTCAGTTGCTGCTTACGCGCAAAATTCTTTTGCGCAAATTCGACGGCTACTCTAGCCTTAGCTATCAGGGCATCGGTGCTACGGGTATCCAACTCGAACAATAAGTCTCCTGTTTTTACGTATTGGCCTTCTTCACAGTAAATATGTGTGAGCAGTCCCATCATCGGCGCGGCAATTTTCGAACTGGCCGGTGGTTTACCCATCATTGCGGGTTCAGGCTCAACTATGCCGTAAGCCATGACATAACGATGTAAGGTCGTCCTGGTGATCTTACCCGTCTGCACGGCCACTTCAGTGGCGAGTTCCAGATCTTCAGTTTCAGTATCGAATTCCGACTCTTCAGCTAAGATGCCCATGCTCTGCCAAATTATACAGGCGGTTATTGTTGCGATTTTTACCCAAAGGGCAGGTTTCATTGGGGCGTTTTCCTCATTGCAGAATCGGAGATTAATGTCGCGGTTAGCGATGAGGCAATAGGATAGCGCAAGGTATCTTCCAGCACATTGAACACTTGTTGGGTTTCAACCAGCACATCCAGACGGGCACGTTCGGCAACCGCATTTTCAAGTTCTGCCCCGAGTAAGCTTAAATGATCGGTTTCCCCGGCATTAAACCAAGCTTGCGCTGAATGCAGGTTATCTTGTTGAAGACGCATTTGTTTTTCGGCATCACGCCACTTGGCGAGCACCGATGCCAACCCTGCATGGGCACGATCAATTTCGCCCAGGATACGCATTTGCAAGGCTTCGAAACGCACCGTAAGTTCATTCCGTTTAGCTTCAGCTTCGGCAATGGGCCCTTGGTTTTGATGCAATATCGGCAATTGCAACGCCGTTGCACCCAAAAGCCAACGGTGCTCACCCATTTCCCAGGTATAGCCAGGATTGGCTTGGATATTGGGATATTGGTTGGCAATTTCCAGTTGCAAGGCAGATTGCGCGGCGGCATAGTCTTCTATGGCCGCTAATATGTCAGGACGCTTGCGTAAGGCGGTTTCCTTCAACTTGGCGATTGGGAGAAGGCTCAAATCGGGGGGCTGGGCAAGTTTGCTAAAGTCGAGTTCAATCCTTGCCAGGGCATCAACCGGTATACCGATTGCCGTGGCAAGCAACACCTGGCTTTCAGCAACTCTTTTATGTGCAGCATTGACATTGAGTTGTAATTGATTCAAAGCGAGATGGGAGCGAATGACTTCGAGATGGGTAATCTCTCCAGCAGACAGTTGTTGTTCCAGCCGTTCGGTCATCGATCGTTGAATGCTGAGTTGCTGTTGTAGCAGTCGCTCGGCTTCTAGCGCAGCATACATTTCCAGCATTGCCAGACGCAAGCGTCCACGAACCAACCAGGCTGTATCCGCCGCCCGTAAGCGTGCCGCGTCCGTGAGATGCTCCGTTTTTGCCATACGAAAACCCCTTTTCCCGGCGGTTTCGATAGGAATACTAAGGGAGCTAGCGGCAATCCATGGGGCTGCCGCCGTCGCTAGATTGCTTATCCAAGTCGGAGAAAGGGTGATATTGGGATTAGGGCGTTGCGCCGCCGTTGTGTTGCCAGCATCTGCCGTTTCCGCTTGGGCACGTGCCACTGCAAGATCAGGATGGTAATAAATTGCCGCCAGTGTTAGACGGTCAATATCCCAGGTTTTGGGAGGCCACCTAGTTTTGTTTACGATCACGCTTTTGAAAAAATCCCGTAGCGCCTGGCTAGACAGTGTACGCGCTTCAATGCGCTCAGCAGAGCCAATTGGATTCAGTGGACGATCCTGAAAACGGGCACAACTGGTGACTGTCAAGCTCAAGCAGGTAAATATAATCAGAGTAGACGATAGTTGTTGCATAGTGTTAAATTTCAATAGAGTTACATAAACTCTCACAGGATTTAGTAACTTATCGATTACCCTGTATATGGGTTGAAGCCGCTGGTTACCTGAGCAAATCAACATGAGGGAATTCATTTACCCCACAAACTTAATGCAATTTTAAGTCCTGGTTTGTTATCAAACAGCGTTAGGGTTCCCTCATGAAGAGCGGCTATGGCTGCCACTATACTAAGACCTAGACCATTACCTGGCGTTGTGCGGCTCTGTTCAAGCCTGTAAAAACGCTGAAATACCCTCTGCCTATCCTCTTCGGCAATTCCGGGGCCGTTATCTGCAACAATAAATTCAGTTTGAGTGCCTGATGATCGCAGACTGACTCTGATCTGTGTGTTCTCAGGCGTATGCGTGATGGCATTCTCCAGCAGATTAAAGGCCAGTTGTGTTAGCAGTTCTTTATCACCGATCAGCTCTATATCCTTTTCAATGGTTGAATGGATGGTTTTGCCCTGTTCCTCCGCTACCGGATACAGCGCCTCGGTCACGGAAACAATGATGTCGCTGAGATTGACGGTTTTAAAACCTCTCCGGCGGGAGCCGGATTCAATCTGTGAAATTCTGAGTAGAGCCGAGAATGTACTGAGAATGGTATCGACTTCCTCAATGGCGAACGCGATCCGTTCCTTGTATTGCTCTGTCGATAAATTTTTTGCAAGAGCATGTTCAAGCCTGAACTTCAGATGGCTAATGGGCGTACGCAGATCATGTGCGATGTCATTGGAAACCTGCTGAACATTTTCAATCAACGCCCCGATTTTATCCAACATCAGGTTTAACACGGATGCGAGCTTATCGAGTTCATCCTGGTTTATGGAGACCGACAGGCGGTGCTTCAGGTCACCCGCAATAATCGTTTCTGTTGATGTTGTGATACGCTGTATTTTATTGAGGAAGGTGCGGCTGATAAAAAAACCGCCGACTGAACCCAGAAAAATAACTAAAACGAAGCCCAATATAAAAGCCTTAATAATGGCTTTACCGGCATTTTGGATAGTTTCGCCATTCTGAGCCACGCTCAGCGAAGTATTATTGGGCAAAGCCATAACCCTAATGTAGAGGAGTTCTTTTCCTGCTTTTTCAGGCTTCTTGGCTGAAGGTGTCCGCATGACGGTCTGCCAGCCTTCAGACGGTTGAAAATTATTG
The DNA here is from genome assembly GCF_046714055.1 of Methyloglobulus sp. Lineage (GTDB taxonomy): Bacteria > Pseudomonadota > Gammaproteobacteria > Methylococcales > Methylomonadaceae > Methyloglobulus. Next base: position 11,381 of record NZ_JBKKBJ010000263.1, read on the forward strand.
AAGCTCCCAGCTATCAACCCGCCATTCTTATCAATAACTCCATATTCAAGTAGTGTGTGTGATTCGGAGCCAATAATTTCGTTAATCTCGTCTTTCAATTCAGCTATGCCGCCGGAATCAAATTCAGCTTTTAGCCGATTCGCCTCCGTCTCGATACTACTTTTAAGTTGTTGCTCCAGTGTATGGCAGGTCCACAAATAAACGCTTACACCAATAGCCAGAAAAGAGGCTAAAAAGAGTCCCAAATACAAGGCCGACAGCTTAAAACTGATGGTATCAACTATGCTAGGCAACTTCATGGATCATATACCCTGCGCCACGCACGGTCTGAATGAGATCCGGCTTGCCCCCGTTATTTAGCTTGCTGCGTAAACGACTGATATGGGTTTCGACGATATTGGTTTTGGGATCAAAATGAAAATCCCAAACGTTTTCCAGCAGCATGGTGCGAGTGACAACCTGTCCTGCATACCGGACAAGGTACTCAAGCAGGCGAAACTCAGTGGGCTGAAGATCAATGAGTTGTCCGCTACGCCTGACAGTTCTTTTTAGAAGGTCGATTTCAAGGCCTGAAACCTGCAACACTTTCAGTTCCACGGTTTCCCTTGGCCTGCGTAGCAGCGCATTGACCCGTGCGCTAAGCTCACTGAAGGCAAACGGTTTGACCAGATAATCGTCTCCGCCCGCATTCAGTCCTTCAACACGATCATCAATCCCGCTCATTGTGGTCAGGAACAGTACAGGCACATTATCGCTAGTGCTACGTAAGGTCTTAACCAAGGTCAATCCATCCAGGTGAGGGAGCATCCGATCGACAATCAGCAAGTCATAGCTTGCTTCTTTGGCTAGGAGCAGGCCTTCATAGCCATCCCTAGCTATATCGACAGTATGGCCTGCCTCTTTCAGCCCTGCTGAGACATAATCTCGGGTCTGATTGTCATCTTCTATTATTAATATTTTCATGGCATTAAAAGAATGCCGAGGCACTATCCCCGGCATTGAGTTTATTCTTTCTCGTTTTCTGTTTCCTTCTCAACGCCTTCCTTGGATTCATCATCCAGGGAAACTTTAAGGACTTTGCCGGTTTTGCCATCGACCTTGACTTCATGAACCTTGCCGTCTTTGAGAACCTCGATCTCGAACTGAACCGTGGCTGATTCATCATCTAATTCGGCTTCCATGGCCTTACCGCCCGTTTTTTGTTCGGCGGCGTTGATCGCTTCGGATAAAGTAATTTTGGCTTGGCTAAAAAGCTGTAACTCTTTGGCTTCCTTGTCTTTCGATTCGCCTGCCTGCGCTAAATTAATAGCTGTGCCAGCCATGATAACCGTTGCAAATAGGGCCGTCAGAATTTTGTTGTGTTGTTTGCTCATTTTCAATCCTCTTTCATACCAGACGGAATTGCCTGATTTCAGATATAGAATACCTTAGACCACATTGCGAGAAGTCTTCCAAAACTATACATTTTTGTAATGTTCATTAATGAACGAGAATTAAAATCGGGGAGTCGCTATTTTTGCGAAAGCTTGTTTTGGGCATGAGTGCCATGGATGGCGTGAATGCAGCAAATGCAGGAGCGATTTGTCGTCCCAGCCCAAGCAAGCGGCAAAAACTTAACGCGACCGCTCATGTCTGCGGCGTCCCAGCCGTTCCTTACGGCTACGCTCAGGACAGGCTCTGCTACTCTTGTTTTATACCCGACAAGGGGTATAAAACTTGTTGCGCAATGACTCCGCGATTTCGTATTGCTTTGCACAACACTACGCAAACAGCGCTTCGTGAAATCGCCCAGCGCTATCGCTTCTGGGGACTGCTCGGCTTCCCGCCTCGCAGCGAAGGCTGAGTTATAGGGATTTATTTTGCTATTAGTAAATACTGATGCCCCAAAAGAATCTACATTTTCACCAACCGGTAAAAAACATGTTTGGCTAGTTCTGCACTTGCGATGTAAAGCACCACGATCCCACCCAGCAAGCCCATCAAGTAAAGTGGTAAGGGTTCAAAGCCGATTAAAGGCGCAATCGACGTATAAGGTAACGCTATCGTAATGGCGACGATACTGATCGTTGCCATCACCAGATAGTTGCCGGGACGACTTTTTAAGAATGGTTTGCTGCTACGCACTACGAAGACGATCATTGCTGCTGACACCACCGATTCTACAAACCAGCCCGTCCGAAACTGTTGCTCGGTAACCCCTGACATCAACAGCAAGCCGAACGTTGTAAAATCAAATACGGAGCTGACGAAACCAAAAGTCATCATGAATTTACGGATAAACGTAATATCCCAGCGCCGGGGTTGGGCAACCATATCAGCATCCACATTATCCGAAGCAATGGTCATTTCAGGAAAATCGGTCAGCAAATTGGTCAACAGGATTTGTTTGGGCAATAACGGCAGGAAAGGCAAAAACAACGATGCACCGGCCATGCTGAACATGTTACCGAAATTGGAACTGGTGGCCATGAACACGTATTTTAAGGTATTGGCGAAAGTTGTCCGTCCTTCCCGAACACCTTGCACCAACACACTCAAGTCTTTTTCTAATAGCACAATTTGTGCGGTTTCTTTGGCAACATCGGCTGCGCTATTGACAGAAATGCCGACATCGGCAGCATGTAATGCTGACACATCATTAATGCCATCGCCCATATAACCGACGACAAATCCGGCTTTTTTCAAGGCGATGATTATGCGTTCTTTCTGGTTCGGTTCGACTTCGGAAAATAAATCGACAGTCTTGACTTTATTCATCAAGGCCAGATCGCTCATTTGCCGAATTTCCGGGCCGGTGAGGGTTTCGTGTTCTGCTAGCCCCAGTTGTTTGCTGACTGTTGCCGCCACCAGGCGGTTATCGCCGGTAATAATCTTGAGCGTTACGCCGAGATCTCGCAGTTGCTTGATCGTCTCGGCACAATCTGCCTTAGGTGGGTCGAAAAACAGCAGGTAACCTAAAAACCGCATACCGTTCTCATCGATTTTCTCAAGCCGTGTTTGTGTTGTCATCGGCTTATAGGCAAGTCCTAAGGTACGCAACCCTTGTCGGCTGAACTCTTCATAGCGTTGTTGAATTTGTCCGCGTGCTTCATCAATGCCGATTAGACTGCCATCGCTGTTTTCAACCTCGGAACAGACTTCAAGGATATTGCTTAATGCGCCTTTGGTAACCAGGATATTGCCGCTTTGATGTGCCGCCAGCAGGCTTAAGCGTTTGCGGTAAAAATCATAGGGGATTTCTGCCAGTTTGTTGTATCCGGTTAGATCGAACTGTCGAAACTGCCTGATTGCTTGATCGATGGGGTTGTTAAATCCGGTTTCAAACACAGAATTGAGATAGGCATAGAGCGCAACTTTCTCGCTGGTGTTGCCGGCAGTATCCAAGGCACCCTTCAAGTGTACAATGCCTTCCGTCAGGGTTCCGGTCTTGTCTGAACAAAGCACGTTCATGCTGCCAAAGTTCTCAATCGAGGCCAGTTGTTTGACGATAACTTTCTGTTCGGCCATGCGTTTGGCACCGTGTGCCAGATTGACACTGATCACCGCAGGCAATAATTGCGGCGTTAATCCGACGGCCAGTGCCAGCGCAAACAGGAATGAATCCATCACCGGCCTGTGTAGGTAAACATTGACGGCAAAAATGAGTATCACCAGGATCAGCGTGACTTCCATGAGCAGGTAACCAAAGCACCTGACACCGCGTTCAAATTCAGTTTCAGGCGCTTTAAGTTTGATATGTTGCGACAGTTTGCCAAATTCAGTGGTTTGTCCAGTGGCAATCACCAAAGCGGTTGCTGAACCGCTTTGCACATGCGCCCCCATCCACACGTTGGTACGCTGACTTAATGCAATATCTACTGGTAATACCCCCGGCAGTTTTTCAGCCGGATAACTCTCTCCGGTCAGTATGGCTTCATCAACAAACAGGTTTTCCGATTCCAGCAGCAAACAATCTCCCGGAATTACGTCGCCAGCCTTAAGTAGTAACACATCGCCAGGAACTATGTTTTCGGTAGCAGTATCAATGCCAATGCCGTCGCGAAGCACGTTAACCCTGATTTGCACCATGGCAAGCAGTTTCTTTATCGCACTGGCCGCGCCTTTTTCTTGCCAAAACCCCAGGCAGCCACTGATTAATACGATAGTTAAAATAATGGCAGCATCAACCCGTTCGTTCAAAAAGAAGGATAAGCCAGTAGCGAATAACAGTATGAGAATAATAGAGTTCTTAAACTGGGCGAGGAACAGTTGTACGTTGCCCGTTTGTTTTCTGTTGTTTAGCCGGTTTGCACCATAGCGCTTTATGCGTCGGTTGGCTTCTTCGTTGCTTAATCCTTGAGGTGTGGTTGATAGCCGCTTGAGTTGCTCTTGTGCTGAAACACTCCAGAATACGTTACCATTATTCATATTATTGGTTTTGAGTTTGTTTTTCATATTAAGACCTGCTTGAAAATTAGTGTGGATTCAATATGAAGTGCAAGTTTTGTAAGAGATTTAGGTGGGGAGCTGAATTAAGATCGGAGTAACCTAAAAAACCAAGTGAGGAGCACATATGAAGAAATAATTGTCTCCCACATGACCGCCGTAGGCTTGGGAATGAGTAATGTACAACGAGAAAGCAACCTGAGCATAGCCTTGTGAATGAGTGCCAAGGTTTTGTTTTTCATTCAGGGCCAAGATGCTTGCGATAGGCTTCATAGCACATGAACCACAACGAGTAGACAGTTATTCGTCCCCAGAAATCAACAAAAACAATCATATCTGGTGTGTTACTGATTTTATCGTAATAAGCCAAAAGCAGAAATAAGGGAATATTTATGGCAAGGCGGATGGATTCAACTCCGAAGTGCAAAACCGATGAACCAT
>NZ_JBKKBJ010000264.1:0-10915 GCF_046714055.1 Methyloglobulus sp.
ATACTGTGCCAATGTTCAGTTTTATGATTTCATTTTATTAGCAACAACTTAAACCGATATGATTTTATATAGTTGCCAAATCAAGCCGGAATAACCTGGACTCCCGTATTGGCACCAGCATTGCGCAGACGTTTATCGTTAGTCGCAAGCGGCAAGCCACGTCTAATGGCAAGTTCCAAATAAGCGGCGTCGTAAGTGGTTAGGTTTTCGGCACGGGCAAGTGCCAACACTTCATGTAAAGCCCGTTGTGGTGTTTCGTCATCAGTGACAATAGGTAAATCACCGATCAGTTCAAGCCGGGTAGATACATCAGCAGAGTTAATTCGTCTTCGGCGTTCAGCCTGTATCATGACATTCCCCAGTTCCAGATGCCATAATGAAGGCACTAACGCCCCTTCATCCCTGACGCGCTCTAATAATGCGTCACAGATGTCGGATGCTTCATCTTCAAAACACCAGGCAACGGCTATAGAGCAATCGAGTACAAATCCCGTCATCAGCGGCCTTCATCACGCAGTTCCTGCCACGACAAGCCCCCAAGGTTGCAGCCTTTACGTAGGGTCTTTAATTTTGTAATTGCCTGGTCGATTCGAGATCGGTCAGCAGCAGCAATCGGCATAAGCCGTGCCAAAGGCTTTCCATGACGGGTAATGACGATTTCTTCGCCTTGTGCTACACGTTCGAGTAGGGATGACAAATGGGTTTTGGCTTCAAAAGCACCTACAGTAATCACGTGTAACCTCAATATTCTAGTTTAAAGTTTAAACTAGAATACCATATAGCACCGATTTTGTCAGTTCCTTAGTTTATTTGTGGTTTTGTGTGAAACGCCTCCAAAAGCCTGAATTCCCAACCGCTAAAAAGGTTATAGTTATCAAATTGGCCTGTATGCTAATAGGCATGCAAAACTTACCAGGATTCTGGGGAAAACGGCGTTGAAAAGTTTCCACCCCAGGTTGTTTAAATAACCGGCTTTATGCTGGAGAATCCTGGAGTGATCAACATGGATATTATTGCCGAACTTAGAAGGCGACATTTTGTTAGCGGTGAAAATTTCTGAACTTCAGCAGTGGGCGTCGCCATTACAGGATAACCTGCTCCAAGCCATAACGCGCAGTTTGTCAACCTTGCAACCCAACAACATTTTCAGGGCTTATCCCTGGAGCGTGTATGGCACAGTAGACCTGCAAATTATCGTAGACATCATCCGCTTTGACACGACACCCGGTGAATCAGCCAATCTGGAAGCAAACTGGACGATAAAAAACGAAAAAACTCGCGACACCCTAAAAACTGGCCATTCCGTTATCAACCGTTCCCTGGCCGATTCGTCTTATCCCGGAACGGTGCGGGCGCTCAGTAAAATCCTGGGGGAACTTAGCCAAGAATTATCTTTGGCGCTGCTTAAGGTGGAAATACAGCCATGAATAGTTACCAACCTACTCCTATCGACACTACACCAGTAGCACTCAGCCCTGAAATCCAGGAGCTGACCGAACGCCTTGCCGAAAATGCCCACGACCACTGGGCTCGCCAACGCTTAGCCGACGGCTGGCGCTACGGCCCTGCCCGCGATGACATTAACAAACATCACCCTTGTTTAATTCCCTACCAAGATTTACCTGAAGCGGAAAAAATCTACGACCGCCAGACAGCAATGGAAACGCTGAAGGCGATCGTGGCCTTGGGGTATAGAATCGAGAAAGCCGAGTAAGATTGAGCTTTTTTGTGAGCGCCCGCTGTCCTCTTCCTTAGGTTTCATATTATCTAAGCAATTAATAGGGGTTCCCTTAAACCTTTATGGAAATACAAAAGCTCGTTCCATTAGCCAAAGGCTCGCCACGCCTGCTATGCCGATTGAACAGGATTTCAGTATGACTGGTTTATACAAGGGATATCTGCTTAATTTGTAGGCCACAGGCAAAAACACAACAACCAGGGCAAGCTGGCCGATTTCCACACCCAGATTAAAGCCTAATAAACTCCACAGCCTTGAAGATTCTTTTAAGCCCAGATCTGCTAGGACGCTGGCAAAACCAAAGCCATGAATTAAACCGAAAGTAAAAGCTAACAGGGTACGCTTACCTGTAAAAACAGGGACAAGATTATTCAACGCTGCTAATATCACCGAAGCCGCTATGACGGATTCTACCCAGCGTGACGGTAACTCAATATATCCCAACGCGGCTATGCTCAATGTAATGGAGTGTGCCAAGGTAAAAGCAGTCACCACCTTAACTACATCCAAAAGCGCCACTTTGAACGTAGCAACCGGATACCATCTGGCCCCTTCGAAAACCATGACCGATGGAATCAACAGGCTGAACAGAAACAGGATATGGTCGTAGCCGATCCAGATATGCCAGATTCCTTCACGAATAAAATCCGAAATTTCCGCCCAAGGTGTGTGGTTTGCCGAAATATCAAAGATGCGGGACGGCTGCCCTGGCACTAAAATGGCGGCAGAGCTTGCATTACCATAGGTCAAGTTAAGCAGGCCGCGATGCTGTGGATCCAAATCAACAAACAGGCGGTAATCAACAATCAATGGGTCCAGTGTCGGAGTGCCGCACAAACTGTTAAAAAACAGCACTACGTATTTACCATCGGTATGTCCGTCAACCTTAAGATTCGTTTGCTGATGGGAACACGTATTATCAGGAGTGCTCAGTTGCAATCGGGAAAAAACATATTGGCTGAGTTCAGGCGTTTTAGAACGCAACTCTCCCCAGGTAATCGCCCCGTCATCATTATTATCCAAACCTATCGCAAATTCCAGGTCGCGTAGCGCAATATCCCAACGGCCTGACAAATGACCCGCTTGAATGTTGATTGAAAGGTAACTATCGCTAGGTTTGTGTGCGGATGCAAGCGCTGACCATACGCATAGGAAAAAACAGGCTATGTTTTTCATAAGGGTTATCCTTTCGCTAATTTGAGCAATGGCATCAAACGGGCATCTTCCAGGTGGGTTTGTTCCATAAACTTAATAACCGGCAACGCTGCATCGGGTTGTTTTGCCGTCACGGCTGCTTCCAATAATATCCGGGCATCCCGTGGTTCCTTTTGCACAGCCCAATTGCTGATAGCAAGTTTGAGAGCCGTTTGGTTATCTTTAAGTACGTGCAAGACAAAACGTGACTCATCGCCTTGGTGTACCGTATCGCCCCTGGATTTTGCCGCAGCTATCCTGTCTTTAATCAGGTCAGCGTGTTCGTTAAATTGCTTGCGTTGTAACCGCTGTTCGGCCAACGTCAACCTCAACAATAAAGCATCGGCCCGTGTTTCTCCCTGTAGCAAATCAAGCACCTCAGCGGGCCGGTTATGGTCAAGCAAAAAGTCAGAATAGGTTGTCAATAAATAAACGCTCCGACGGCCTAGGGCAACCGCTTTTTGGTACCAAGACTCAGCTTCCTTGCCTAAATCGAGGCGCTCGGCAATCTCGGCCAATATGACATAAGCCCAAGTGAGTTCCTCTGGGTCGCCCTTTACGTCAGCAACTGCGGACGCAAGCTGTGTGTAGGAAGGTCGCGCCTGCCCGGAGAGGCTCAGGGCAGAATTGATACAAATTGCAGCGGGTAATGCGGCAGAAAATTTTGCCAAGGCCAGACAGCTACGTAGCGCCGAAGGATAATCGCCTTGCACTTCAAACACAGCGGCCAGGGTCAACCAAGCTTGGGGCAGGCGGGGATTGAGCTTTAGGGCTACTTTAAGGTCTGCCAAAGCCGCTTGAAAATCATGTCGATTTTGCAGGATCGTTGCCCGTAACACCAGCGCATCGGGCTGTAAATTGTTCGTCCGTAACCAAGCGTTTAATAGGGTTTCTGCATAGCCATAATAGCGAGGATCAGAATTGGATCGACCTAACGCAATATAATCCCTCGCCAAGTCAAGAGCAAGACGGTAATCTCCGGGATTTTCGTTGAGCTGAATTCGTAACTCCCTTAACCGTTTTCTTTCCCCAGTCGCTACCGGTAGGCGTTCTAAAACTTCAGCATCATCTTTAGGTGTATACGCCGCTGTCCAAGCGCTTGGGCTTTGAAAAACCAGCCATGCAACTACGATCAACTTAATAATATTCATGGTCTTGCCTGTGTAGCATTGAGACGGACAGGGAGCACAAACGAAACCATGTCAGCTAACCCTTGCCTTTTCCGGGTAAGTCGATTGCACTTATGGTTTGAATGTAAGCCTGGAACTACTGGCATCTCTCTATTACCTACCGACAACAGGGATATCATAGGATAGGATAAGCATGGAGAGAGGTGAACCTCTCTCCGTGCCTTTCATCCATTATTGTTTATTACCTTTTCGGCGTACACTAGACCGATCCATTTGCATTGGCGAGAAGCCCAGCATTACTCACCTGGATCGATGTGCCGACGGTTACGTCCGTCGAACGGCGTAGGCAGGAAGGGGAAATCAGCGGTGATGCCCTTCTCATTGATGCCCACGCCGTCACCGACGAAGTTCTTAACGTAGTTAGTACCACCTGCCGCACGCACCACAATGTCAGTCACATCATCATCCGGTCTCCGTCCATTCGGGAAGCCTGCGGGATCAGGCGTAGCAGCCCCCGTTGCATCATGTGCGAATGGCCCGAGACGCTTGATCTGGGCTGGCGGTGTCGGTGGCACTGTCATATCCAGGCGCAATAGTTCGGAGAATGGGCCGACTTTTGGATCGGGATTCTGCCCTTTATATTTCAAAAGTAAACCTACGATGTCCTCACGCGGATTAGGAGTCACCGGAACACCAGAAACCAGTTGTAGCGCTCCAGCCACATCAAGTTTGCGGTAAGCGTCGAGGAAGATAGCCTCGTCTTCGGGAAGTGTGGCGTTCCACAAATCCTTGCGTCCAAAGCGGATAATGAGTTCGTTCACGAGCGGGTTCGCCATACGGGAAACCTGGACGAATGGCCCTTTGCCCTCAATGAATTTCTTGGGCGGCTTGTTTACATCCAGACGGGGTTCGCCAGCCCGTAACGTTACCTCATGCCGTAAGGTACGCGCCCACATCCCTATAGTGCCATTGTCGGCATTGGCTGGTTGTCCATTGGACGTAAGCCTACGGATTGGCACCTCGATTGCGATAGTGTTGATATTGAAGCCACTGAAGTTGTTGACACCGAAGGTATTCACCGCATCGTTGGCATCCTCTGCCGCCGTCTGCACAGGTAAAGGTGGCCGACCAGGAACAGCGGGAGGAGTCTCTACCCGCAGGTTGATGGTGTCAAATACCGCACCGAGATCAATGGCAAAAGTTTCCGCACGTTGGCCCGCAAACACCCGGATACCGGTGTCCCACTCGGTAAAAATGCCCTGTTCAGCCAGACCCTCATAATCGGGTATGGTGCGTGGGCCGATGTTGGATGGGACGGTCGGCTTGAACGCACCACCGAAAAGCTCGGTACGATTGCAGTCCCGTAACGCCTTGGTGGTCGTCAGGCTGCAATTTCGTAATTCCGTGACGGTATAACGCTGGATACTGGCAAGTCCCGCCGCACCCGCTCCTTCAAGCGCAGTGATTGGCGGCAAAGGGCCAACCCCGGCGACTGGACGGACAAACTGGCGTGGGCCTGTCACCTCGGTCTTGAAACGCACCTCGTAGACGATGTCGTCGAGACCACCGCCAGACCGGTCATTATCGACGATGAACTGGTAACGGACATTGTCATCGAAAGCGAAGTAATTTGGCCCAGACCCTGGCTCTTGTCCGGGTATGGCATTCATGATGAAGGTGACCTTACGGTCTTCCGGCTTACGGTTTAGGTTTGCCTGGTCATAGCTGACAAAGGCATAGACATCAGTAATATCGGCGGCGGGGTCCAGAGCCATCAGTGGCGCTTCGCGATGGCTGGCCGCCCAGCTTGGCGTGGATGGGATGAGCGTAGCCAAGGTCAACGAGGTGATCGCCACCAAAGCGCCCTGCTTGTTGAATTTCATTGTCATGATATTTCTCCTATATACAGATTGGTATGGACAGAAAGTCCTATAATTCTTTCCGTCCCATTATGGGGGTTCAATTTATTGTTGCTTTTCAAAAAGCTTAGGCAACTATCCAGTGCAATCCAAAATTCACTCTAGCCCAACCTTCCTCCGCAAGGAAAAAGGAATGTCACTTAACTACGGCTTGAGCTTCAAATGTATTGAATAGTTACATTTCAGCCCTCCATAAAGAAATACGCGGCGTATAAGAAATTGGATGCAAAAACTGGATTTTTATTAGCTTGCAAGGTAGGTATCTGGGTGATCGTAAGGATTCCTTCGTAAATGAGTAACATCAAACCAGAGACACTGAATTAAGTGTCCCTGTGCATAAGTTCATAAAATTTCATACTGAAATCGTTCAAGACAAAACCCATTTTTAGGCAATCTTAGGTGGTTTTTTATGCCGGTATGCGCAGCAAAAACCTCAACCGATTAGGTTGATCGTGGCTTAGTGCCCTTCACTATACATTCGTAACTGTGCATAATTGGCTGAAAAGAAGACGTTCATATAGACTATATTCAATGACTGATTGGATATGCGTAATACAGTCCATGATTGCGTGATAACTTTTGAGTAATTTGCCAGAGAACAAGTTGACAAAATAGATATTTAGGAAAAGATACTTATCAAAGTACGTTATGCTTCTGCATGACGTTCCCGCCCTTGATGGCTTGAACCGCTAAGCTGGATGCAGGTCAGGCAGTGCGTTTTGCCTTGACCCATCAATCGCGGCACATCATATTGGTCGCTTTTTGGAACACACATGCTGGTGCAAAGATGAAACTTACGATTGGCAATCTAGCGAAACAAGCCGAAGTGACCGTTGAAACTATCCGCTATTATCAGCGTATCGGTTTGCTGGATGAACCCGGCAAACCCTTTAGTGGTTACCGTCACTATCCACCCCATGACATTCCCAGAATCCGGTTTATTAAACGTGCACAACAAGCGGGTTTCACCTTAAAAGAAATTGCCCAACTGTTATCGCTCGATGGCACTCATTGCGCCGATGTGCAAAAAATGGCCGTACAAAAATGCCTACAAATCGAGGCACAGATAAAGGACTTAATGGCTCTTCGCAATGTATTGGACAATTTGGTAAAACGCTGCCAGAGCGATTTTTCCACAGATCACTGTTCCATTATCGATGCCCTTTCGACTGCCAGGGACGGCGGAAGTGTCGCAAATCGGTAGGAAACCGATGCGACCGACTGCCAGGGACGGCGACCGCGACTGCTCCCGGCAGTCGTCGGCATTTCCTCCATCGATGGAGGTCAGAAGTGCCGCAATCGGTACGGAACCGATGCGACCAAATGAGCCGGACTCAAAATCCTGAGCGTTCAAAAATAATGCAATAACTGCTTGACCCTGTTCCACAGAACAGGGTTTAAACTTCATCCCTGCTTTATTTAAACCTGACATTCCCTGACTTCATCATAACCCGTGTTGAATGCAGAGGATTTGACGCTTAGTTTTTATTTAGGAAAATTTTTATGACGACAGAACATGAAATACCACCCACAGAAAACCCATCCTGGTTAGGGATCGGCGCCGTATTAGCCGCTATTGGCGCATCGGTCTGCTGTGTTGGCCCTTTGCTGCTTATTTCTTTGGGGATTGGCGGCGCGTGGATGAGCGCATTCACTTCAATGGAAACGGTTAGACCTTATTTTATTATCCTAACCCTGATTTTTATTGGTTTGGGGTATCGCAAGCTCTATTTGATACCGGCTAGCTGTAAAGAGGGTGTGGCCTGTGCATTACCCGAAGTTAAACACAAACAGCGGATGATCTTCTGGATTGGCTCGGCATTGATCTTTCTGCTTTTGACTTTTCCCTGGTATGCTCCGATTTTTATGAGTTAAGGAGAATAATGATGACTATTAAAACCGTATGTTTAACGTTGAGCTTGTTGGCCACACCTTTATTAATGCAGACAGCCCATGCTGAAGCTGCTGTTCTTGTTCAATCGCAACAACAAAACAGAAGCCAATCGGTCACGCTCGATGTGCAGAACATGACCTGTGCGATGTGTCCCATCACCATCAGAAAGGCACTGCAAGGTGTCGATGGTGTTAACAAGGCTAATGTTGATTTTGCCAGCAAAACGGCTTCTGTTACCTTTGATCCGCAAAAAACCAGCATAGAAGCCTTGATCAAAGCAACTACAAATGCCGGTTATCCGGCGACTGTTCAACAGCCAAAGTAATTCAAGGAATCGTTATGTGGATTAAAAAACTGAAAATCGATGGCATGACCTGTTCAAGCTGTGCTGACGGTATCGAAAAAGAATTGAATGCGCTTGAAGGTGTTGAGATTAAAGTTTCGTACCCGGAAGGCATTGGCATCCTGACGGTTACCGGTGAAACCCGCCTTGCATCACTGCTTGAGCAAATTACGCAAAAAGGTTATCACGTTAAAGAGATTGACGGCAAAACTGCCGAAACTGATGAATGTTTAGTTTTACCACGTTGTTGTTAAAAGGAAATACTCATGTGGACTAAAAAACTGAAAATTGATGGCATGACCTGCCCAAGCTGTGCCGAGGGCATCGAAAAAGAATTGAATGCGCTTGATGGCGTCGAGATTAAAGTTTCGCACCCGGAAGGCATCGGCATCCTGACGGTTACCGGTGAAACCCGGTTTGAATCGCTGCTACAGCAAATTGCGCGAAAAGGTTATCAGGTTAAAGAGATTGACGGCAAAACCGCCCAAGCCGATAAAAAAACGGCGCCTGCAAGCCATGGCAAGCCGCTGCATGTCGCGATCATCGGCAGCGGCTCGGGCGCTTTCGCCTGCGCCCTGAAAGCGGTGGAAAACGGCGCCAAAGTCACGATGATTGAACGCAATCCCATCATTGGCGGCACTTGCGTCAATATCGGCTGTGTGCCTTCAAAAATCATGATTCGTGCGGCGCATATTGCCCATTTACAAAAACATCATGCTTTTGTCGGCATTAAAAAACAACAACCGGTGATAAACCGCAAGCAACTGGTTGCCCAGCAGCAAGCCAGGGTTGATGAACTCAGGGCGGCCAAATATGAAAATATCCTGGCAACCCATCCCGAGATCAGTTTGGTCAAGGGACAGGCGCGGTTTAAAAACGCCAACACGCTCATCGTCGATCGGGAACATGGCGAATTCACCGAAATTACGGCAGACCGATTTCTTATTGCCACCGGATCGTCTCCGGGCATACCTCCCATTCCGGGCTTGGCGGGTACGCCTTACTGGACATCGACGGAAGCGTTGGCGGCGGAAAAACTGCCGAAACATTTACTGGTGATTGGTTCTTCCATCGTTGCCTTGGAATTGGCGCAGGCTTTTTTAAGATTGGGTTCAAAAGTTACCCTATTGGCACGACACTCGATTTTGTTCAACGAAGACCCTGATATTGGCGCGGAGCTACATAAAACTCTGGAAGCGGAGGGCATGACCATCCTGACACATACCCAGGCAGAAGTCGTGGCATACAAAAAAGGCCTGTATTCGTCCGGGAAATTCACCGTTAAAATCACAAAAGGTCAGACAGTTGCAGGGGATCGTTTGTTGATTGCCACGGGTCGCCCTCCGAATACCAAAGACCTGGCACTGGAACGGGCCGGCGTACAAGTCGGTAAAGGCGGCGTAATCTCCGTTGACGATCACATGCGTACCCATGTCGAACACATCTATGCCGCTGGTGATTGCACTGACCAGCCGCAGTTCGTTTATGTTGCGGCTGCGGCGGGAACCCGCGCCGCCATTAATATGACCGGCGGCAATGCTGCCATCAATCTGTCGGCGATGCCGTCCGTAATGTTTACCGAACCACAAATGGCCACTGTTGGCTTGACTGAAGCCGAAGCCCACCTGAACAATATTAAAACAGACAGCCGCCTGTTGCCGTTGGAAAATGTGCCGCGCGCCCTGGCTAACTTTGAAACCCGGGGCTTTGTCAAACTGGTCATGGAAGAAGGCAGCCACCGCTTGATTGGCGCGCAAATCCTGGCGCCGGAAGCGGGCGAGATGATCCAGACGGCGGTGTTAGCCATCCATAACCAGATGACGATAGAAGACCTGGCAGGGCAATTGTTCCCGTATTTGACGATGGTGGAAGGTATCAAACTGTGCGCCCAAACTTTTAGCAAGGACGTGAAAGAACTCTCCTGTTGTGCGGGGTAATGATGCATAATTGCCTTACTCATCTGAGCCGGGCATCGTAAGGCGCTTCAAGTTAAATGGGAATACACGTTGATATTAAAAACTACCGGATTATTCGTCATAACCGCGCTTGCCGAAATTGCCGGATGCTTTCTGCCTTACCTATGGTTGCGCAAAGGCGATTCAGTATGGCTGTTAATTCCAGCGACGGTCAGCCTGGCCCTATTCGTATGGCTATTAACGCTGCACCCAGCCGCCAGCGGCCGGGTTTATGCCGCCTATGGTGGAGTCTATGTAGCTACCGCACTGGTTTGGCTCAGATTCGTGGACGGGGTTAAATTATCATTCACTGACTGGTTGGGAGCTAGTGTCGCGCTTCTTGGCATGGTTATCATTGTTTTTGGCTGGCAGGACGCAGGCAGGTGAATTTTATGCAGGAACTTAAGGTTTTAGCTGGTTCACTGACCTTGAAAAGCGTAAGTTTCTGTTCAACTGCCACATCTGCTCCAATTTATCCAACATTCAAGACACCCGTTAACATTACTGCGAGGTATTGTCATGAAAGATCAAACAAAACAAACTGCCGGTTTAATGGGGGCCGCCATTGCTGCGGCCTGTTGTCTCGGCATTCCTGTTGTGCTCAGTGCAGTGGCAGCCGTTGGGCTTGGCTTCCTGATAAACGACGCCTATTTGTTGCCGATGTTTGTAGGGTTCGCCGGTTTAAATTTATGGACGCTTTACCGTTCCGCCAGGAAACATGAAGCACTATCGGAGGATGCGA
>NZ_JBKKBJ010000265.1:0-10473 GCF_046714055.1 Methyloglobulus sp.
CCTGGCAATAGGTCTTGGACGCGTTCCCATTGGTCATCCCTTAAAATAGTCCTGGGCATAAGCCCTGTTAGAAATTTAAATATAATACAATAACATCAGGCTATTTGTTAAACTTAATTGAGAACAGATCCTGGCTTAGTGTTAAATTTACTGACCACAATTCCATCATGACGAGATACATGCACACTCTATGCTTTTATCCTGGCAGTAAGCCTGAATAAAATAATTTCTCATCTATCCCTGAGTCCTAACAAAACGCATCATTTATGCTAGCCAACCTTATCCGATTTTCCATACGCTATTACAATGTTGTGATTACCATTGCCGTGCTGATATTGGTGGTTGGCAGTTACCGCTTTGCAACAGCGGGGCTGGATATTTTTCCTGAATTCCCACCCAAACAAGTCATCATTCAAACGGAATCGCCAGGACTTTCTTCAGAACAAGTTGAACTGTTGATTACCCAACAGGTTGAGCTGGCGATCAGCGGGGTGATGGGGCTGCAATCAGTGCGTTCGGAGTCGATTCAAGGCCTGTCGATTATTACCGCTATTTTCCCGGAAAGCAGCGATATCTATCGCAATCGCCAGCTTATCGGTGAACGACTGGCGAATTTATCGGCACATTTGCCAAAAGGGATTTCACCTGTAGTTGTGCCGCTGTCCTCATCTTCCGCCACCGTATTAACCTTGGGCTTAAGTTCCGAGCGTGTTGATTTGATGGATTTACGCAGCCTGGTTGATTGGAACATCGCGCCGCGCCTGCTTGCAGTCCGGGGCGTGGCCGATGTCAATGTGTTTGGCGGTGAAATAAAACAGCTACAAATACAAGTCGATCCTGTTCAACTGCAACGCTTTAACCTGTCTTTGGATGAAATTATCCAGGCGGCTTTCCAAGCTGCAAACATTCAAGGCAGCGGTTTTATCGAAAACAAAAACCAGCGCTTCACCATGCAGGTGACCGGCCAACTGGCCACACCTGAACAATTTGCCAACACCATAGTCAAACGCGATGGAGGCCGTAACATTACCCTTAGTGAAGTGGCGACCATCACCTACGCTCCCAAACCGGCTATTGGCGTGGCACAGATCATGGGCAAAACCGGCATTGTCATCATGGTGATTGCCCAGTATGGGGCCACCAATACCTTGTCGGTCTCCAGGTCGCTTGACGAGAGTTTGAGGGAGTTAGCCTCTATCCTTAGCAAGCAAGGCATCAACTTTTATCCGCACTTATTTCGCCCAGCCGACTATATCGAACGGTCAATATCTAATCTATCCAGGCATTTGTTGATTGGCGGCTTGTTTGTGTTGGTTATTTTGTACTTGTTTCTCTTCAATGTCCGTGCGGCGATTATTTCTGCGTTGGCTATCCCTGTTTCCCTCTTGGGCGCTGCGATGGTGTTGCTGGAAGCGGGGGTCAATCTCAATATCATGGTGTTGGGTGGCTTGGTTATCGCACTGGGTGAGGTTGTTGACGATGCGATCATCGATACCGAAAACATTTTTCGAAGGTTAAGGGAAAACCGGCTATCAAACCAACCTTTACCTGTTGCCGATATAATCAACACGGCATCGCTGGAAGTACGAAGTTCTGTGGTCTATGCCAGCTTTATCGTCGCGCTGGTGTTTGTGCCTTTATTGACGCTGGATGGCGTGGCGGGCCGTCTTTTCGCACCGCTAGGCTATTCTTATATCCTGGCAATTTTGTTGTCTTTGCTGGTTGCGCTGACCCTGACTCCGGCGCTTTGCCATGCGCTGCTGGGCCGTTATGACCTGGGCACTCAAGATCCACCCCTTATTAAAGCCATCAAAGAATCTTACAAAAAATGGTTATTGGCTGCATCCCGGCATTTCAAGCTATTACTGACGATCAGCATCATCACCTGTTTAGCAGGCTTTTTGGCTTTTTTTACCTTAAGACCACAAATTTTTGCCCGAACTGCGCGAAGGCCATTATATCGTCCACACCACCAGCATTCCCGGTACCTCGCTGGCCAAATCCATACACATCGGCAGCCATTTCACTGGGCAATTCTTGGCGATTCCTGGTGTCGAATCGGTATCACAGTGGGCTGGGCGGGCAGGACGGGGCGCTGATACCTACGGCAGCCATTACAGCGAATACGAAATTCGGCTGACACCGAATTCAGGCGCAGCACAACAGCAGATACTGGACAAACTGCGAGATATTCTGGCCAGTTTCCCCGGAATCGGTTTTGAAGCCAATACTTTCTTGACCGAACGTGTTGATGAAACCATCTCCGGCTACACTTCGCCTGTTGTTGTCAATATTCTCGGGAATGATTTGAATGATCTTGATGCCAAGGCGCGTACCATTGCTGAAATTATGCAAGATCTTCCCAGCGCCAGCAATGTACAACTACGTTCTCCGCCCAGCACACCTTTTGTTCAAGTCCATTTGAAACTGGATCAACTCACCACATGGGGAGTAACTCCGGAACAAGTCATGATTTGCTTGCAAAGCGCTTACGAAACCATTGTGGTGGGTAAAATATTTCAAGGCAATAAAATTGTTGCTATTGCCGTCACCCTGTTGCCGGAACAAAAAACGCATGTCCTGGCAATTGGCGACTTACCCATCAAAACGCTGGACGGAATTGTCATCCGCTTAGCGCAGGTTGCTGACATCAGGCCTAACACTAGCCATTACAACATTCTGCGCCAGAATTCGCAACGCAAGCAAACAATCACCGCTTATATTGTTGACGGCGACATGGACGCTTTTATACATACGCTTAAAGCACGGGTTTTCAAAGAAATCTCTTTTTCGGCAGATACCTATCCTGAATTTTCAGGGGCAGCCGTTGAGCAAGCAGAAGCCCGTACAAAACTCATCCTGCATTCCCTGTTGGCAGGCGCTGGCGTATTGATCTTGATTTATATCGCAATAGGAAACCTTCGGCATGTCTTGCTGACGCTCGCCAACTTGCCTTTCGCCCTGATCGGAGGAATTGTTGCGGTTATTCTAACGGGCGCGGCAATATCAATCGGATCCGTTGTCGGTTTTGTTACCTTGTTTGGCATCACCGTACGTAACAGCATTATGCTCCTGTCGCACTGCCAATACCTGATCAATAACGAAGGAAGAGATTTGAATCTTGAAACTATTACGCTAGCCGCCCAAGAACGGTTGCCATCTATTTTAATGACCGCGCTGGTCACCGCCCTAGCCGTGTTCCCGATTGCTTTCAACAGTGATAATCCTGGCTCAGAAATCATGGGCCCTATGGCGGCAATCATTATCGGCGGCTTGTTTTCTTCCACTTTATTGAATCTGCTGCTGTTACCTTACATGCTGCTACGGTATGGGAAACAGTGAATTGACCAAGTGTGTTAGACAACGAAACCAACCAAGCTAAAGCTGCCAATTGTTTAGTTTTTAATTATTGCATAGGGAAAAGAAAATGAATCTAAGATTGTACATGACTGCGCTGTTAGGGCCAAGCTTAGTAAGCGCGAATACTAATTAATGGGGTTAAACGTAAATCTGCCTAAAATTTTAATGCACTTAAAATATCGGTAGGCGCTTTAACCAAATAAAATGGAGGTAAGCTGACTTTGCCAGTCTAGCAAAGTCAGCTTTTTTATTTCCTAATTGACTGAAAAGCTCTCTCCGCAACCGCAAGAACCCGTGACATTGGGGTTATTGAATTGAAAAGCTTCATTGATGCCTTCCCTGCGGTAATCGAGTTCTATGCCATCAATAAATGGCAAGTCATTTTTTTGCACGATGACCTTAACCCCGAAATCCTCAAAAACTGCGTCATCGCCTTCGACGGCATCGGAATAATCTAGTGTATACGCATAGCCGGAGCAACCGGATTTTCTGACCCCCAGTTTTAAACCGACACCCTTACCCCGTTTTTCCAACTGTTTTTTAATTTGTCTAGCCGCGCTTTCTGTCAATGATACTGCCATAACTGCCTCTAGCCTGGGGTTACCAGGGTTTCCAATAGATTAGT
Source organism: Methyloglobulus sp. (assembly GCF_046714055.1). GTDB lineage: Bacteria > Pseudomonadota > Gammaproteobacteria > Methylococcales > Methylomonadaceae > Methyloglobulus. The sequence goes on from NZ_JBKKBJ010000265.1 coordinate 3,986, forward strand.
AAATTCAATAATTTCCGCTTCAGTATTGGCTTTTCCCAAACTGATGCGGATTGCACTCTTGGCAAGTCCTGCCGCTACGCCCATCGCCGCCAGAACCTGGCTGGGTTTACCACCGCCACTGGCACATGCCGAACCGCTGGATACCGCTATGCCTTTCTGGTCGAGCTTCATTAACAGCATTTCGCCATCCATGTCTTCAATTCCAAATTGTACTGTATTCGGCGACCTTTCTGCTTCTTTTGAAAAAATGCTCATTCCAGGAATAACCGTTAACCGATCTTCCAAAAGCTTTCTCAGCTTTAGCAAATGTTCCGCACGTTGGGCAAGTTCTGAACCAGCAAGTTCCGCCGCCTTACCAAAACCTACAATGGCAGGTACATTTTCCGTCCCGGCCCTGAGCGTTTGCTCTTGCCCGCCCCCAAAAAGCATCGGTTTTAGGCCAACTCCTTTTTCAAAAATTAGCGCCCCGCAACCTTTAGGGCCATAAATTTTGTGGCTGGATAAGGACATCATGTGTACACCCAGATGATTATAGTGTACCTGAATTTTACCCAAAGCCTGCACGGCATCGGTATGTACGATAATGCCCTTATCCCTTAGCTGATGGGCATAATGGGCAACATCCTGGATTACACCCGTTTCGTTATTTGCCAGCATGATTGAAACCAGCGCTGGTCGGTATCGGATAATTTCAGCTATCGCTTCTTGCGTGACACGGCCATTACGGTCAACACCGATCAGCTTCAACTCGTGGCCTAGACTAGCCAGATGTTCAGCAGGTTCGGTAATGGAAGGATGCTCAACAGCCGATATTGCTAATTTGGACTCCGATTTTATTGCCGTCAAAGCAAGATTGTTGGCCTCCGTGCCGCCACTGGTGAAGATAACCTGCGTAGGCTGCACCCCGACTAAAGCAGCGAGTTGTTCCCGGGCGGAGTCGATCGCGCTTCTGACTAGCCTTCCGTGCCTGTATAAGCTGGAAGGGTTACCAAAAAACATTTTCAGGAACGGCATCATGGTTTCAAGCACCCGGTCATCGACTTGGGTAGTGGCATTATGATCGAAATAAATCATGTTCCGGTATCGCCCCTACCTTGTGCTGTTGTATTTGTATCACTTTCTCGACATCTCGGCGCTGCCTTTTGGCTACTTCCTGTACATGTTGTTTTTCCAGCAATTCGGCGAGGCTGATGTCTTTTAAATACGCCTTGATCTGTGTACTTAAGCCCGTCCATAAATCATGCGTCAGGCAGGTCTGATCGCCTTGACAGTTAGATTTGCCGCCACAACGCGTAGCATCAATTTGTTCATCAACGGCGGCAATAATATCAGCGACATTAATTTCACTGGCATCGCGACATAGTCGATAACCGCCACCTGGCCCCCGCACCCCTTGCACCATACCCACCCGACGTAAGCATGCAAAAAGTTGCTCCAGGTATGACAGCGAAAGTGTTTGCCGCGCTGCAATATCTTTCAAGGTAACCGTCTTATCCCGGCCATGGAATGCCAGGTCAAGCATGGCTGTTACTGCATATCGGCCTTTTGTGGTCAAACGCACAAATATCCCCAACAGTGACTCAACAATCGCACCACTATACTTAAGCCTTTGTAATAGTCAACCCTTATGCTTTTGCCAAATCGGTTGGGCAATCTGTTTACAATCCGCAGAGAAACCAGCAGCGATTGCCTTCTAGTTGCTTTCACAAAAAGTCTCCTGATTAGCAAGATGTTTCAGCCAGCATCGTCATACCGGCTTTGAGGCCAATGGTCGTAGGGGCAATCCCTTGTGGTTGCCCTGAGGGCAGGCACAAGACCTGCCCCTACATCTTGGTTGGCTGAAGCATCTTGCTAATCAGTAAAAAGTCTTGAGTGTTTACGATTACTTTCCTGCCCTACGTATGAACGCCCACTCCATCCAGAAGTTTAATGAAATTCCGCTTGGGTTTGAAGCGTACGCGCAATTCGGCCAAGTAATAACCAAACTCACGATTAAGTTGCTGGGCATTCATTATCACACCAATTCTGCGGATCAGTTTCACCGCATCGGCATAAGCGGTGTTATTGGTTTGTTCAATAATGGCCGGAATAATGCGTCGGTAAAGGGCAATGGCATCATTTCCGCGTTTGGATTCGAGCTTGCCAGCCAGTGTTATCAACTGATCCCGATTACACACACCAGCATTAACTGCAGTCCAGGCGGCATCGAGATCGTTCTCCCATAAAGCGATTGCGACGCGCAACGTGTAATTAGGAATAGATGGCTTAGGATTCCAGCGGTCTGTCGCCGCTGCATTTCGCGCAATCACTTCGGCAACCCAGGCCAGCGCCCGTTCACGCTGTTCAGGCCAGACCCCTAACGGTTTAGCGACCTTATGCAGTTTTTGGTAATGCTCCAGCGTTGCCTGTTCCTCAAACTGCACCCAAGTCAACTGCAAAGCCTCATCATTGCGTTGGCGTTGCAAGTAAGCCGCCACGATAAAATCCCGCAGCCGATTGTCAGTCCCTTTAGGAAAAGCCCGTAAGCCTCGTTCCGCCCACTCTAACGCCTTATCGTCCTGACCTGCTTTAGTCCATATCTCAGCAATAGTAAGATAATGATAGGCAAAGGATAAATCCTGTGCTTTGATAGCGACTAATCCCTCCACATCGCCGCTGGCTTCGGCTAACGATTCCATAATGTGCGTGACACGCGAACGATGATAATCATAACTGTCACCGGGTTGCTTAAGCTTAATCTTTTGCCATTCTTCTGAAGCTAATTCACGATAGCGCCGTAGGCCCTGTTCACCCAAAACATGACTGTATGTCGTAGCACTGAAACTGCAAATACCGATGGGCAACGTCATTTCCATGCGGAACAGCCGCTCCGCCAAGGCTCCCGGTTCCGGCTGTGCCAGTTCACATGCCTTGATGTGCAAATCGCAAAGGGCATCCTCAATACTGCCACCCCCCCCGTTGGAATCGTCGATATTTTGCATGGCATCTTCCACACGTTCGATAGCGTATTCAAGCAACTCAACCAGTATCCCGGCGCTATCAGGAGTTAACAACTCCTCCAGCGACTCCACAAGCTGCTCGAGATCACCCGCAAAATCGCCCGCTTCGCGCCAGTCAACAAAGCCGTGGACGCGTGTCGCCTTATTGATGGCTTTACGGAAGATTTGCTGTACATTGCTGCCTGCCCCGGTTCGTTCTGCTTTTAATGACAACGATTGATATAAGCGGTCATCGCGTTGCGCCACGTCAAGCACCAGGGCAATTAACACCTCTGGCTTTTGTAGCGCTAAATAATCACGGATGTCCTGCCAAGGGTCGCGGCGTTTTTTCTTGGCTTTTGATTGACCTGCCACGCCTTCAACTTGCAATTCAGCCAACCAGGCAAGCCCCACCGCCACACAATGCTTGCAAAAATAGCCGTCGGCAGCACGTGGGCAAGTGCAGTCGTAGCCGAGCTTGTCATCTTTATCCCACAACTCGACCCGATAAGTCTCTGTACCTATAACCCTGGCGCTGACTTTTTGCCCGGCAGTGTGCAGCCGCTCCACAAACCCAGAAGCAAAATATTCCTCGCCGCATTGGAAAGCCGCCGCACCGGCCAGATTTTTAAGCGTGCTGCGGGTCATGAGTTTTTCAAGCATGGTAAATTCTCAACTTGTTATTTCAATTGTATTTTTCTCGAAATATAGAGTCAAGGCATTGAAAAGCGAAGTTTGTGGATGCATTTCCTCGGAAAACCCCACCTACCCTACGTTTTCACGTTTCGCCGACCCATCCGCAATCTGACAATCTTCCAACGGGCACATGGGGGTTTTCGCGCATTTAATCCCGGCTTCGTTGATGGCTTTTTGCATGGCTTCTATCTGTTCATCAAGCGAATGGATATGATCGAGCATGTGGTTGATGGCATAGGCGACCGGATCTGGCATATCGGCAGTTGTCCCATAAGCATCGAAACCCATTTTGGTGGTGATTTTGTCTCGATCCGTTTTTTTAATGTGCGCTTCGGGTTCATTTGACAACTCTGGATTGCCATCCAGCCAGCCATATTGCGGCTTGTCTGACCTGGAGTGCATATCAATCACATGACCTGGGATACCGACTACCGTTGCACCCGCCGGTATGGATTTAAGAATAACCGAGTTCGATCCCACGCGCGCACCAGCCCCTATTTCAATCGGCCCCAAAACTTTGGCACCCGCACCGATCACTACGCCATTGTGTAAGGTGGGATGACGTTTGCCTTTGCTCCACGTTGTACCGCCCAGCGTTACGCCATGATACAAGGTGCAATCATCCCCGATCACGGCGGTTTCGCCGATCACCACGCCCATACCGTGGTCGATAAAAAATCGCCTGCCGATTTGTGCGCCGGGATGAATCTCAATACCCGTCAACCAACGGCTGATATGGGAAATAATTCGCGCCAGCAACTTGAATCCTGCATTCCAAAACGCATGGCTGACGCGATGAATCAGCACTGCATGAAAGCCGGGGTAGGCCGTCACCACCTCCAACACCGATTGGGCTGCTGGGTCGCGCCCAAAAACACAATCGATATCTTCTTTTATCCTATCTAACATTATTGGCTCCTCTTGTTACACGACTTGTTACCTTGGGACATCCTTAAAATACCCCTGAGTATATCCAGTTCCTTGGTATCCAGTTGTATCCGGTTATAAATCCGGCGCAAACGCCGCATGATAGATTTTGACTTATCGGGGTGCATAAAACCAATATCGACCAAAGCTTGGTGTAAATGACCATAAAACGATTCCATTTGTTCGGCCGTGGCAAACGGGATGTCACCTTTATCACCTACACGGCTGTTTTCCTGTGCCCCGGCGGCAACAAACAATTCATAACAAACGACCTGCACGGCCGCAGCGATGTTCAAGGAACTATATTCGCTGTTACAGGGAATCCTCAACAAAAAATGGCATAAATCCAATTCATGGTTTTTTAATCCGGAATTTTCCCGCCCAAACAGGATAGCCACCTTATTGCCGGGTTCATGAATGATAATTTTCTCCGCACATTCACGCGGCGTTAACTCCGGCCAGCTAATTGTCCTACAGCGGGCGCTGGCACCCAAAACCAACTGGCAATCGGCAATGGCTTCCGGCAAAGTCCGGTAAACCTTGGCATCCGCCAAAATATCATCAGCCCCTGAAGCCCTGGCGGTGGAATCGGCGCTAGGAAAAATCTTAGGGTTGACCAGGCACAGATTATCCATCTTCATATTCTTCATCGCCCTTGCAACCGCCCCGATATTGCCGGGGTGGGATGTTTCGACCAGGACAATCTTAATATGTGAGTGCAACGCCGCCCCTGCTTAAAAAAGAGCCAAGTTTATCAAAAGATTTGTTATCCTAACCGTGTTTTCTAAATGCTTATTATACAATCAACCTATGCAACCCATGCTCAATATCGCCATTCGAGCTGCCCGCAGCGCTGGCGACCTTATCCTCCGTTCCTCCGACGATGTCGGCCAGCTTCGTATCGACCAGAAAGGCAAGAACGACTTTGCCAGTGAAGTTGACCGAGCGGCAGAACGGGAAATCATCAATATCATCAGGACGGCTTACCCCGACCACGCCATTCTTGCCGAAGAAAGCGGCCAGCACCAAGGCAACGATTTTGTCTGGGTGATCGACCCTTTGGACGGCACCACCAATTTCCTGCATGGGTTTCCGCAATATGCGGTTTCCATTGCATTGAAGCACAAAAATAGGCTGGAAGTTGCCGTTATTTATGATCCCTTACGTGACGAGTTGTTTACTGCCAGACGCGGCGGTGGTGCGATGTTAAATAGCCGCCGCTTGCGGGTTACCAACCAAACCACTATGAAAGGCGCTTTGATCGGCACGGGTTTTCCGTTCAAGACCGATCTCCATTTGGACGCTTACACCGGCATGTTCCTCGCCATATCGATGGAAGCCGCAGGTATCCGTCGCGCAGGAGCGGCGGCGCTGGATTTGGCTTACGTCGCAGCAGGCCGTCTGGACGGCTTCTGGGAAATAGGCATCATGGAATGGGATATGGCGGCGGGGATTTTATTGATACAAGAAGCGGGTGGCGTAGTCACTGACTTTTCTTTTAACGACAATTATCTGGCTTCAGGCAATGTTATTGCGGGTAGCCCTAAAATGCACCAGATGTTGTATAAATTGATTGAGCCGCATGTGACGGGAAATTTGAAATGATTTTGGAATGTTGTTTCGACATTGATTACTGGAATTACCCTCTCCCCTTGTGGGAGAGGGCTAGGGTGAGGGGGTATTTTAACGTGTCGCTAATGCGACGATTGTTTAAATGCCAGTTCCCGCACTGGCAGGCGAAATACTTTTCTTTGCTTGTCCAAAGAAAAGTATTCAAAAGAAAAGACACCCGGATGCCGCTTTTCTCCTGCGCTCCGTCGTTTTTATAGGGGGGGTTGGAAAAGGGGGGCGGTTTGGTTTGGCACCCCCCCCATAAAACACCACTGG
>NZ_JBKKBJ010000266.1:0-3403 GCF_046714055.1 Methyloglobulus sp.
TGACCAGATCGTTGATGTGTGTTGCCACGCATGGAACCAGTTCGCCAGCCAACCCGACACCATCCGAAATCTTTGCTCCCGTAAATGGGCTTTATTAATATGATAATCTATTGGGATTGGTATAACAACCTGCCAACCCATCTTGAGCATAAGCATAGCCTTGTTCAGCAGCTTTGTTGTACCATTCAAAAGCTAATCCATGGTTTTGCTCAATACCTATACCGTCTTGGAAACAGCGGGCTAACCGACATTGTGCCTCGGCACAATCTTGTTCTGCGGCTTTTTTAAACCATGTAAATGCCAGCTCGGCATCTATTTTAGCACCGACAATATCATCACCGAATTCCCAATACAGGCTGGCACTTAAACGAGAATGGGCTTCACGACCATTCTTGTTTTTGATCAAATTTTTAAGCAACAGATTAAACAACTTCACAGTGCGTTCTCTATCTAGCTCCAAATCTATATAATCTACAAAAGGTAGACCCACAAAATAATACAAACCTAATGCTAATTGCCCACTAACAAGCCCTTGTTCAGCCGCTTTTACAAGCCACATTAAGGCCAGTTCTCTATTTTTCTCAACATCTTTGCCACCTGCATAGCAACAGGCTAAATCAAATTGCGCCTGTGCATCGCCATCATTTGCTTGTTATTGCAGATCAGCAATTAAGGAGGTGTTTTGTTCGTTCATGGTCATGGTCTTGGCCTTTGGGTTTTGTGCTTTTTTGTTGGGTTCGTGTGCTTAAGGCAATAATCGAATCGTCTATTGCCTTTGCCCTGGTGTTTTGCTTGTCTAACAATCTGTAAATCACCGTTCAATAAATTCGACTTTAAGCGGCATATTTAATTGTTTGCCAATATCTTCCAACACGGTTGTCGCGGTTTGCATACTAACGTGAGTTGTTATATACCAACCGTCACAGCGTCTTTGGTTTTGGTAGCCGTTTACCGGGGTTCTGGCTAAAAGCGGTACTGAGCTGACCACTTTATTCAGCCTGGCTACCCGCTCCAGGCCAAAGGCTCTCAAGGTCTTCACAAAGGTTTCCTTGATGGTTGCTTCTTCAATGACTTTATCAGCCACTGTTACTCTTAAAAGACATCCCAGTTTTCGGGTACGGTTTTTATCCTTTTTGTGAAAATTCGCTTTCTCCACCGTGCGTGCATTATAGTTTGACGCGAAATTATTCACGGTGGTTTTGATTTCCGCCTCAAACCCCAGCAACCAGCGGCATGAGTCATTGATGACTGCCACCTGCGAAAAATCACCGATTAAATTGGCCTCGGCACCCGCTATCTTTAGGTCGTCCGTGGCATGATGCAGAACTGCAAACAATTCAGTGATTTTTGTCGAAACAGGTTCTGGTAGTCTTTTCATAGCAACATCTCCGGTTTTTTTTCGTTGGATTCGTTTGGGTTAAATTCATGTCGAAATCACACTGCCTTCGTGATTTTCGCTTAATTTTCAAATATAAAAAGTTGTATTGCCTGTTTTTTGAAGCTGAATTCATTTCGCCCTATGAATCCGCTTTCACAACATGGTGTGTAGTATCGGATAAAATTATCGGAATGTAATGGGAGAACTGTGGGAGTTTTTTGTCCTTGCAACTTTAAACTGAAGCGGGGGTTTTGGTAAGTGCTTGAGCATATTGAAGCAGAAGGCTTGCAATAATCTGCTAACTGGCTGGCACGAGCGAACGTTATGTTTCAGCGCTCGATAAGGGATGATTACAAAACAGTGCCTTGCTCAAATGCGGCAAGGGTTTTACACCGATGTTTGATGTTTATTCACCCGACCTGACATCAAACTCAATTTTCCAGCGGGTGTTGTCTTTTTGTGAAACGGCTTGCAGTTCGAGTGTGCCGACTTCCGTGACCGCAGCGCACAAATGGACGGGAACGACTTCACCTGCTTTACGGCCTTCTTTGGCTAGGGTGACTTCGATTTCAGCCAGTTCCGAAAGTTCTTCGCGGCTCCAGCGGTTTAATCGTGTGCCCACCCTGTCTTCGCGTCGGGTTGTGGATGCAAAAAAACGAAAACGTACCGGTTCCCCAATCACCAAGCCAAATTCTTCATTCGGTAATTCTTGCTGCGTTCCTTCTTCCATGCCAAATGGGGCAATACATAAGGCCTGTATTTCTGGAGGGATACCGGGGACAGAAGGCATGGCGCTTTCTATGCCTACGTAATAGGACGCGGCTGCGCCGCCCTTGATGCGGACGCCTTTGCCTTTGCGGACAAAACCATAATAGGCCGCGCCCCTGGCAACGGCGAGATCGAGGTCAGTGCCGGATAACAGCCGTGCTGGCGGTGCTTGTTCTTCTTGTAGCCAGGTATTCAATACTGCCTTCAAGCGGCTAGCCAGGGTGTCTGCTTTTAGTACGCCACCATTAAACAGCACGGCAGTCGGGTGTATGAATGTTGCATTATCCGCCAGTTTGATCCCTTCTAATTCCTCGGTAGCATGTTGCTGTTTGGCAAGGAATGCGGCGAGATGCCGGGTAATACCTGCATCCTGGGCATAAGGCAAGCCAGATGTCCTTAATCCTGTCCGGGCTCGGTAAACGGGTCTAGCGCTGGCCGGAACTTGAGGCAAAAACCCATCCACCAAGGCATTATTGACTTCTTCACGAGTAAGTTCCGTCCGTAGCGTACCGCCTATCAATGAAGATCCCCTATTTGCAATAACAATTGGGGCAACATCCATTGTCAGATTATTGAGCAGTTTTTCTTTCGCATCCCGGCAACTATGTGTTAGCGCCTGAAATTGCCAGGGTTGCAGTGATTTATCTTCTGTTTCCAGTTTGGTTTTGACGGCATAAGCGAGCGCCAAATCCATATTGTCGCCGCCCAGCAAAATATGGTCGCCAATAGCGACTCGGGTAAACTCAAGATTGCCGTCACTTTGAGTGACAGCGATTAAAGACAGGTCGGTCGTACCGCCGCCTATGTCAACGACCAGGATAATATCCCCGACGTGAACCTGCCTGCGCCAATTTTTGTTATTTTTTTCTATCCAGCTATACAGCGCTGCCTGTGGCTCTTCCAGCAGGATAGCATGTCCAAGGCCGACAACTCTTGCAGCTTCTATGGTCAGTTCGCGGGCTGCCGGATCGAACGATGCCGGTACGGTGATGACAACATCTTGCTGTTCCAGCGGCGCATCGGGGTACTGGTTTTGCCAGGCATCCTTAAGATGTTGCAAATAAGCGACGGTCGCCTGAAATGGCGAGATACGTTCAACTTCCTCGGATGCGTCAGATGGCAGAATCGGCGCCTTGCAATCGACGCCTGAATGACATAGCCAGCTTTTGGCGCTGGACACCAAACGGATAGGCGTTTTACTGCCGAGATTACGGGCAATTTCACCTACCAGGTGTTGCGGCTTGTTCGTCCAGGGCA
>NZ_JBKKBJ010000267.1:0-24083 GCF_046714055.1 Methyloglobulus sp.
GGGTATAAAACGAGGGAAGCAGGACGGCTGGGGCAGCCGCAGGCATTGGCGGTCGCGTTAAGTTTTTGCCGCTTGCTTGGGCTGGGATGCCCAAAACAAGCTTTCGCAAAAATAGCGACTCCCTTCATGTATTTTCTTTAGGCGTAAAACCAAGTGGTTGAACGAGTTCGGGACTTGACATTTATTGATCGTTTGAAGAAGTAATTGCTACATGATAACACTTGATTAGCGTATAAATCGTGCGTATTTTGTTATTAAATCTAACGTCTAACCATGAGAGTGCGTTATATTTAAGGGAACATCTAAAAATTCAAAAATCTCCTTCTCCCTCTGGGAGAAGGTCGGGATGAGGGTTTTAGAATCAATCATTTAATCCCCTCACCCTAGCCCTCTCCCAGAGGGAGAGGGGATTTTTAGAGATTCCCTTAAGAAAACCATGACAACATAGCGCAATGCCTGAAAAACCAATCATCCTAAAAAAAACCACGATTGCCACCAGCCGACTATTCCGTATTGAATCATTAGATATTGAATTCAGCAATGGCCAGCAACGCAACTACGAGCGGTTGGCGCGTGGCAATCCCGGCGGCGGCGCGGTGTTGGTTGTGCCTTTGCTGGATGAAGATACGGTTCTGCTCATCAGGGAATATTCGGCAGGTGTGCATCGTTATGAGTTAGGTTTGCCGAAAGGCAAGACCGATGCGGGGGAATCATTTTTTGATGCGGCCAACCGGGAGCTGAAAGAAGAAGTCGGCTACGGCGCAAGGCAACTTTACCACTTGAGTACTTTTTCCATCGCGCCTTCTTACCTGGAACATACGACGGAAATTATTATCGCCTCGGATTTATATGCCGAAAAACTGGATGGTGACGAGCCGGAGGAACTGGAAGTCGTTCCTTGGAAATTGTCTGACATCAATGCCTTACTGGCTACGGGCGAATGTACCGAGGCGCGTTCGATAGCGGCGTTGTTTATGGCATTCGAGTACCAGAAAAACATTCGGTCATAAGCGGTGCAAGGGTTCCAGGATTTGTTCGTCGGGACTAACTTTTTTTTCTCGGGCTTTGTTTTCAGTAAATACCTGCATGAGTTTTTTGCCAGTCCACTGACTGGTGTCTTTGCCATAGAGCACCTGATTCAGATGAAGAATTTCATCCCTTAAACGCGCATCGCAACAATCCGCAATTGCCCCTAGATTGTTGACATTAAACTTTTGCTTTCCCCATGCTAGCAGCGCATTTTTTGCACCCTGGGCATCGTCATTGGCACAGGCGTTTTTAAGTTTTTTGGCGCTCTCTTTTAACCCGGTTTCATGCTTGAGACGTTCGACTTCCTTGGTATATGTAACCTGATTTTTGGGACGATTTTGTAAGAAATAAATCGCTGTTGCCAACCAGCCCAACGCTAAAAATACACTGATCCAAAACCAGATGTATTGCTGTCCTGTGTTGGTGCTAACCGGGATTTGGGTATTTTTCTCAGGTTGTGGAATTGGCACTGTAGGCGTAGCTAAAGTTTTAGGCGGGGGTGCAGTATCAGGCTGATTTTCATTGACCCCAACAACATTGATGGTGGTTTCAGGAATACGGACAATTTCCATCGTTTGGCTTTTCGTATTGAACCAGGGAATTTCTATCGCTGGCAAAACGTGTTTGCCCGCTGTCGTCGGGATAAGGGCAATTTTTTCTTGTCGGGAGGCGGTAATGCCATCGGCTAGCTTCCGTTCATTCAGGACGGGTTGGTCTGGATAAGCCTTAACGTCCGCATCGGTTTTAACAGTGCTCAGTTCGGGCAATTGTCCTACGGTCGTTCCCACGCCTCGCAAAGTCAGGGTTCTGGTTAAGGGCTCGCCTATTTTCATTTGCTGGATGTCGCCTGACCATTCCTGTTTGAGTTCCAGTTTTTCGGCAGCAAGCCAGTCTTTACCGGTAAAACTGGGTGGCACAGGTTTGACATTCAGGATTATCTCCTTGGATAAAACCCGTCTGGTTTTGGTCATCCGAGAACCAAAAAAGTCCCTGAAATCAGGTTGGCTATCAACAATGACTGCCGCAGTCAGCGATAATGGTTTGATCTTCATAACGCCGCTCTTCTGTGGAAAGATGGCATATTTCCGTTCAGTGACCAAGTATGAGACACCGTTTACTAAGGTGTTGTAGCTGCTGTCTTCACCCAATTTTTCGATCACGGCATCTGCAAGTTCTGGTTCGCTAAGTTCGGCTTGTGCAACATCCACACGCCTGTACAAACGTATCGTGTACAAGACTTGAGATTGGACATAAGGCTGTTCGGGGGTTGCATTGACGTCCAGAATCAAATCCTCGTTAGTGTTGGCTGCATCGCTCGTCGTTGCGCCTTGATTGACCACAATAGCGAGCGGCTTGCTGGCATCACTGCCAAACTGTATGGGTGGGATAAAGAGGTTGCCGGGTTTTTTCGCTGTCACTTCAACCGTCCAGCGGATCGACTTGCTGTATTTGCCGTTTACCCAGGATGAACTGCTGCTTTGACCTTGGTTGATTATGGAAAAATCTTGTTCCAGTGGGGCAAAATTGGGATCACTGTCGGGCGAGTCGGTTGCCGTAAAGAAAATCTTGAACGATTCATCGACGCTGACGGGATTCCGGTCAACAGAAGCGGTGATGTCTGTTGCAAATGCTTGATGAGGCACTATGCCTAAAATTAGCATCAATATTAACAGGAGGCAGCAAAATATTCCCTCTCCCATTGTGAGGGGGCTAGGGTGAGGGGCGTCAATGATTGATTTTATCTGCTTCATAAGGCTGTCTTTTCTGGCTCCGGTACGTAATTATTGCCGTCCACGCTGATCATGCTGGTACTTGAATTTACGTCTCAACAACCCTGCCGGGTCGTCTGGAATTCTTTTAAGCCACTGCTCATGGGCTTGTTTTTCTTCCTCTGTCATCGGGTCTATGGGTTGTGAATTTACCGCATTTTGTTTTTTGGGATCATTTTGTGGATCAGGCTTTTCGGTTTGTTCAGGTTTTGCTGCTTCCGGTTTGCTTTCTTGCTTCTGGCTTTCAGCAGATTCTTTTTGTTCAGGCTGATTTTCAACGCTTTCTTGTGACTGCTCAAGTTTTTGATCCGATTCCTTTTGCCCATCCTTATTTTGCTTATCAGGCTGCTCGGATGGGTCGCTGTCCTTGTTTTGCTCCTGATTTTTTTTGTCTTGGGAGCCTTGCTTATTGTCCTTATTTTCTTGTTGATCTTGCTTCTGTTGTTCTAATGCTTTTTCAACCAGATCTTTGTTATATAAAGTATCACTATCATCAGGGTTTAGCTTGAGGGCTTTTTTATAAGCGTCCAGGGCTTGTTGCAACTGGCCGGATTGCGCCAAGGCATTGCCCTGGTTATAGAAACTATTTGCACTAGAACTGTTTTTGAGGTTTTCCAGGGCTTTATCGAAAGCACCTGATTTGTAATGGGCAGCCGCTTTCCAATCAGGGTTTTCAAACAAGTCCGCCGCTTTGTCATATTTCTTATTGTTATAAGCCTCTTGGGCCTGTTGGTCTTTGGTTTTCCATAAATCCTGCCATACCTTGTCCGTATCAAGGGCATAACTGTTTTTCGGCAAGGGTAGGATTAAGAAGAAGACAAGGCCGAGCAAGCCTTTCCTGAAACTCAATGCCGCTAACGGCAAAACCAACAGTAGCAGCCAAGGGCCTTTGTCACTCCATTGGTCAAGTAGCAGGTTTTCATTTTTCTCGCCCTGCCCTTGTGACGGAGTAGCCAGTGTCGAAAGCAAGGCCTGAATATCTGCATCATCTGCTGTCAAGGTCTGGTAAGTGCCATTCCCGGCTTGTGCCAGTTTTTCCAGGCCATTGACATCCAGTTTATCGACAATAATGTCGCCTTGTTCGTCCTTTAGGAATCCGCCCGTGTCCAAAGCAATAGGTGCGCCATCGGGGGTGCCCACGCCCAGAACCAGCAATTGGTAAGTGTCTAGGGATTTGGCTTTGGATAGGCCTTCATCAAGGTTGCCACCATCGGTGATGAGGAGTATTTGCCCTTTTTGCAAGCCAGCTTGTTTAAATAACTCGCCAGCTTTTTCTAACGCCCGTACGGTGTTGTTGCCGTCGCTGGGCATAATCTCTGTGGTTAAAGCTGATAACTGGCTGTCTATGGTTTCAGTATCGTTGGTGAGCGGTGTGACGGTATAGGCATCATCCGCATAAACCAATAATGCGGTTTGGCCGTCCTTACGCTGTTTCAATATATCGGTGATTTTATAACGTGCCATGACCAAGCGGCTGGGTTTGATGTCGGCGGCATCCATAGAACGTGACAAATCCAGAACGATGACTAAAGCCGAATCGTTCCTGAACACGGGTGTAGGCAGACGTTCCCACGTCGGCCCTGCCAAAGCGATAATAGCAAGCAAAACGGCAACAGCGCCGGTTGCCAATGGCCATCGGCTTTGCGTGACGGCTTTATCCTGCAATAGATAAGGCAGGAGCGCAGCATCGCACACGGCTGCCCACACACCGTGACTCAGCTTACTCCTAACCAGCAAGACCAGTAAAACAATGTAGGGTAGAAATGCCAACAGCCAGTAAGGCCTGATGAAGTGGAATTCTGTCAGGTTCATGACCATTGCGCCCTATAAATGCCAATCAAGCCTGTTAGAATTAATGCCAGCGCTAAAGGCCAGTAAAAAAGGTCGGTGCGAGGCCGGAAAAATTGTTTGTCTTTTTCGACGGGTTCCAGTTGATCCAGCAACATGTAGATATTATTCAACTCATCGGTGTTGCGGGCGCGGAAATATCGGCCGCCCGTGCTTTCAGCGATTTTGACCAGGGCGTTTTCATCAAGATCGGCGGATGGGTTGACTTTGCGTGAACCGAAAAAACTGCGGACTATCATTTCATCTGCGCCAACACCTATCGTATAAATTTTCAGTTGGTTGGCCGCCGCCAGTTCCGCCGCTTTTAACGGTGAAACTTCACCGGCAGTATTGGCGCCATCGGTCAGCAGAATCAAGACCCGGCTGTTAGCCGGTTGGTTTTTAAGGCGTTTGATCGCCAAACCAATCGCATCGCCGATTGCGGTATTGTCCCCAGCAAGGCCTATGGCGGATTCATCCAATAAGGTCATGACCGTTTTTCGGTCGAAGGTCAGCGGCGTTTGTAGGTAAGCTTGACTGCCAAACAGGATCAAGCCCAGCCGGTCGCCAACGCGCCGGTTAATAAAGTCGCTGGCTACCCACTTGATTGCGGTAAGCCGGTCAACCGCCCGTTTGTTGATGAAAAAGTCCTGCACTTCCATACTGCCCGACAAATCCACCGCCAGCATCAGGTCGCGGCCACTAACGGCCTGTTCGATTGGCTCCCCCAACCATTGAGGCCGGGTACATGCTATGACCAGCAAAACCCAAGCAATCGATGCTAAAAGCAAAGGCCACAACTGATTTTGTGTGACTGATTTGGTTTCTGCATCAGAGAAATCATCCAGGAACGGGACTTTTAAAGCCGCCTGTTCGACCGTCATTGTGGCGGGCAACAACCAGCGCACCAATAGCGGTAACGGTAAAACGAGCAGCAGCCAGGGCCATTCAAAGTGGATCATCTTTTACGTTTGTTTTGGGCGTTAAGCCAGTCTTCACACAGGCTGGTCAATTGGGAAATTTCCTGATCCGTCGGTGGGCTTTTTTGGTAGGGTGCGTTGGCTAAAAGTTGTCCAGCACCTTCGGTAAACGATGAGCCTTTTTTCGAACGGTCAAGAAACTCCAACCACTGCTGTCCTGTTAATCCAGCACATTCATTTCTGGTCGTCGTGCTGATGGCCACACGTCTAAGCAACGCGGATAGGTCTTTCAGTTTTTGGCTGTTTTCGCGCTGAGTATCTTGTTTAATTTCTAGCAGAAGTTTTTTTGCCGCCTTAACCGCCGTTTTCCGGGTGAGATGTTTATAGAGCCAAAAAAGCAGACCAATCACCAAAAGAATCAAGATCGCCAAAAGCCACCAACCAAGTGCAGGAGGCCACCAACCGATTGCTTCAGGCAGGTGTATATCTCGAAGAGGCAGTTGACCAGATTCCATACTATCTGGTTTTCCATGGATGTCTCAGGCGTTGTACGGGATCATCCTGGGTGCTGCACTGGATCAATGCCAAGCCTCTCCTTAATGCGATGCGCTTTAGTTTTTGCAGCCGTTCTTCAAAGCGAAGCTGATAGTTGGTCAGCCTTTGTTTATCGCTGGTATCGATAACGACTTCTCTTTGGTCATCGGTAAAGCGGTAACGGCCTTGAGTGGGCAAACCCTTTTCGAGAGGATCGTAAACGAAAATCAAGACGACATCGCAATGCTCGGAAAGCTTCATCAGATAGTTTTCCACCTGATCGTTCATGCCGCGAAAGTCGCTAATGACATAAACCAAACTGCCGGGCCGTGCATGTTGCGATAGCCTCGCGAGCGCTTGCGTGAGTGAAAAATCGCTACCCGCTGAGTTATCGGCAATAACCAGGGCATTCAAGAAATGTAAAGCCGAGTGTTTACCGTTTTGAGGTTTTAACTCCCGGCACGATGACTGAGAAAAAATTTGTCCACCAATCTTATCGCCCTGTTGGCTTGCAACCCAAGCGAGTAAAGCCGCAAGTTTTTTTGCTTGCACGGATTTGAAAACACCACGGGTCGCAAACTGCATGGCAGGGCGATTGTCCACTGAAATAAAAACAGGCTTTTCTCGTTCTTCCCTGAATAGTTTGGTATGCGTTTTACCTGTCCGTGCGGTTACCCGCCAATCGATGCTACGTATATCGTCGCCTTGTTGATAGAGACGGGTTTCGTCAAATTCCATGCCCCGGCCTTTAAAAGCCGACAGATAACCGCCACTTTGTTGGGCACGGAGCGTCAACTGGTGCAGGTTTAAGCCAGATGCAGGTTTTGCCAGATCAATCAGCGATTTTAATGTTACTGAAACCAGCGCTTTAGAATCTACTGGACTGCTGGCAGCTTCCTTTTGTTTCGCTGAAAACATCAAGGTACCGCAATTCTGGAAATAAGTTCTTTGATAACCTCATCGGAAGTGATACCTTCGGCTTCCGCTTCATAAGTCAAGATCAAACGATGGCGTAAAACATCAAAGGCCAGTTCCTGAATATCTTCGGGGCTGACGAAATCCCGTTGGAATAACCAGGCTTTGGCTTTGGCGCAGCGATCCAGGGCAATGCTGGCCCTGGGGCTGGCACCGTATTGCAGCCAGCTTGCAAGGTCTTTTCCATACACGGATGGATTTCGGGTTGCCAGGACGATTTGTAGTAAATAATCCTCTAGGCTATCGGCCATGTACATATTCAGCACTTCCTCACGGGCGGCGAATAAGGTGTTTTGAGCGATAGCTTCAAACGGCTGCTTAAGTTTTGCGGCTTCGACGCGAGCTTCTGACCGTGCTAAATGCAGTATGCTTTTTTCGTGTTCAGCTTTCGGGTAATCCACTTTTACATGCAGTAAAAAGCGGTCGAGTTGGGCTTCCGGCAAGGGGTAAGTGCCTTCCTGCTCAATCGGGTTCTGGGTTGCCATCACCATGAATAACTGCGGTAGCGGGTAAGTTGCTTGACCGACCGTGATTTGCCGCTCGGCCATCGCTTCCAGTAAAGCCGCCTGGACTTTTGCTGGTGACCGGTTAATTTCATCGGCCAGTATTAAATTATGAAATAACGGCCCTTTCTGGAATTCAAACGTGCCTTTCTGGGGACGATAGATTTCAGTCCCGGTCAAATCGGCGGGCAACAGGTCCGGGGTAAATTGCACCCGGTGAAAATCGCCTTGAATGCCTTTGCTGAGTACTTTGATAGCGCGGGTTTTAGCCAGACCTGGAGCACCTTCAACAAGCAGGTGACCATCAGCCAACAGGCCAATCAACATTCGCTCAACTAATATCTCCTGACCAATGATTTCTTGGTTGATGTGGGTTTTTAACCGTATTAATGCGGATTGTGTGGGGCTGTTTTGATGTTGATCTGACATGGTATGGGTTGGTTATGCTATAAAAATTCTTTGTAATATCGTAGCCCGTATGAAGCAAAGCGAAATACGGGAAATTAATTCATTTCTAGGCCACCAATTCGCAATATTCAACAACTGTCGAAGGAACAGGGATTGGCAAGCCGTCTTCGCGTAAACCATCCAAATGTAATTGGATCGCTTCACGGATATTTTTCTCTATTTCCTCAATGGTGATGCCAGTTGTAATACAACCTGGCAAATCAGGCACATAAGCAGAATAGTTACCTTCGGCTTGTTCGATAATCACTGCATAACGCATAAATTCACCTCTTTACCTGCGCTTGTTTGAGAATGCTGTTCAAAGTGCCGGGAGCCAAATCGTCGCTCGGTTTGCCAGTATAGTAGGGTGGATTAGACGCGCAAACCCTCCGACATTTATAAAAGTAAAGTGTTCCCGTGCGTCGTAATCCGCCATTTCGAAATTCGCAAATTTTACATTTTCACGACTTACGGCCTTTTTTATTTGTGTCGCTATCGCGACGATTGTTTAAATGCCAGTTCCCGCACTGGCAGGCGGGTTTCTTTTCTTTGCGCGGCCAAAGAAAAGAAACCAAAAGAAAGGCCGCCCGGATGCCGCTTGCTTCCTGCGTTCCTCAGTTTTGACGGGGGTTGCCGGAAGGGACTTCCTGTCCCTCCGGCAACGTTCGGCATCCCTGCCGCACCCCTCCGGGCAATTCCCGCCAAAACTTCCGGTACTCAGCGCGGCATAACGGGAATGGTGCGTTTATCGTAGCGTAGGGTGGATTACGACTGCATGGATGCAGGAGGTAGGGCAATGCAGGAGCAATTGCCGAGACGCGCAAAACCTCTTGATTCCCAGATAAGTAATAACTTTCCGCGCGTCGTAATCCACCATATCGACAATCTCCACATTCGGTGGATTACGCCGCGCCCAAAGCTCAAACAAAACTGATAGGCCGCATGTTTGCGCGGCTAATCCACCCTACATTTAAACGATTTATACGACTTACGGCCTTCTTACATAGTGAATTTCTGTTTTGCTGACTTGGCTGAAATCATCTTCTGATTAAGCTGTATCTCTATAAAATCAAACCCATCAATAAATAATGGCACTTCAAGTATTCCAGTACATAAAGATGTTTTTTCATTTGCTAATTCGACACAACGGATTTTAGTAAGCCCCCCAGTCTTGATGTTTTTGATTTTCCCGATTAGCGAAAACTCATGAGTGATGCTCGGGTTCTCAGTTACCGTGCCAGATTTAATAACATTTTTGTAACGTGGATGATCAAATCCTTCTTCATGTTGATCAAATGGAGAATCATCGTCTGATAATATAAAAAAACTATCATTTACATATGATGATATAAACATAGATTTTTGTGATCCCGTTGACATGCTGGCACCCAAACCTCTAATTGAAGGATTTTTCTCCTTCGATAAAAGGAGAAAAATTCTTGTTAATTTATCCATTGCGTCGGCTACAGTTTTCCGATCCACTATATCACCATGAGGGCTGAAAAAACTTTCCCCGTCTTTTGCATGAAACAATGAGCAACGCGCTGTTTTATATATCTGATCAATAAATGCTTGCTTATAATCAAGGATTCCATAAAAAGTAGACGTTAATATTTCTTGATTTATTGACGATAAATATCGTTTTAGCCAAAGTGATTCGCTTTCCCATTGAATTTTTCCCGATTTAGTTGGCGTTTTTTTTCGAGGAACTGATTCCGACGCAAGGAATTCAAAGGCTAAGTACATATTGCGATAAGCATCGAATAAATCATCAGTTATTTGTGATAACCGAAAGTAACGATATGCTGTTGAGTAAACAGGATATGAAGCAATAACATCTCCTAATAAAGCTCCTTTTTTTTCGATACTAAAAGAGATAGAGCTTGTGTCCGTAATTCTCAAATTAACTTCATCGCCAGAACTCCACCAAACTAAGTTCTCATCTATAACATCGCGTGTACTAAGATCAGCTTTTCCTATTATTGAAAGTATGTCTAGTCCTTTTTGTGCAAGTTCGAGTCCATATCTAAAAGCTTGTTTATACTCGTTTAAACCAATTGTGCGTACTACAACATAATGGTTTCCTTTTTCTACTTCGACAAAAGAGTTTTCATCTAAAGGGACTGTTGAAGAAATAGGGCTCGGCATACGCAAAAGAAATGCCGCTCCGGAATCCAACTTTTCGGGTTTATCTATTAATTTAATATTTCCAATTTTTGCCATTTCAAATCAATATCTTTTGGTAAACCACTGCTAAAAAAACACCTCTTCTTCCCGTATGCCGCGCCGAGCATCGGAGCATTTATCAGGAATAGCCCGTTAGGGACGCGATAGGGATATCGCGCGTTGTCAAAGGGACAGGAAGTCCCTTTTGATTTATCCCAGTATGGGGCAACCCCTGGTCAATGCGAGAAGCGCAGGAAACAACCGGCATCCGGGGGTCGTTTCTTTTGGGTACTTTTCTTTGCGGAAAATTGCTCCTGCATTTTCCGCATTCACCACATCCGTGTGGCTTGGCGAAGCAAAAGAAAGTAGCTCGCCCGCCGGTGCGAGAACCGGTTTCTAAATAACCGTCGCGTTAGCGACACTATCATTTTCACATCCCTGTGTTCTGGATTCCGCCAATCCCTGCCGGAATGACGGTTTTTAATTTAGGAAACTCGGTGCTAGTCCTTCGACAGGCTCAGGACGAACGGTTAATAGTTGATTTCGTTCGTTTCATTTATCATGCTATAAATAAATATGTGGTGTCTCAAACCCCATTTTTCAAGAGATAAAATTCCCCAAAACAGTATCCAAAAAATTCCAACCTTTATTGGTACAGGCATAATAACCGTTTTCAAACTTGATCAAGCCTTGTTTCTCGCAATTGGACAAAGCCGGTTCCAAGGTCGAATCATCCAGTCCGGTCATCGCTTTATAATTACCTAAATTGAATCCCCGCCTAAGCCGTAATTGGTTCATGACAAACTCCAATGGCAAATCGTCAATTGTAATGGCTTGGCTGCTGCCGTTATTTGCCGGATTGTTCAAATAAACTTCGGGACTTTTGGCTTTGGCGGTTCTGGTAATTTGATTGGGCAAACTAGTTGTAATCTTGCCATGAGCGCCTGCGCCGATACCTAAATAGTCACCAAACTGCCAATAATTGACATTATGGAGGCATTGTTTATCAGGCCGGCTGTAAGCCGAAATTTCATATTGCTGGTAGCCATGATTGCCCAATAATCGTTGACAGTCCTTTTGTGTGTTAAAGATGTCGTCGTCATCAGGCAGTTTCGGTGGGAATTTATGGAACCAGGTATTGGGTTCCAGGGTTAACTGGTAAAAAGAAATATGGGTGGGTTCAAGACGGATTGCCGTTGTGACATCGTGTTCGCTATCACCATTGGTAGCGCCGGGCAATCCAAACATCAAATCCAGGTTAAAATTGGCAAAACCCGCATAATGCGCTATTTCGGCGGCTTTAACCGCTTCTTGCCCTGAATGGATCCGTCCCAGCCTTGTTAATAAATCATCATTAAAGCTTTGTATGCCGATGGATAAGCGATTAATACCTAGCGATTTGAACTCTACAAACTTTGTGCTTTCGAATGTTCCAGGATTAGCTTCAAGGGTAATCTCCAGGTCTTCTTCAAACATGACACGCTGTTTGACCCCTTCGATCAAGCGGGCGATAGCTTCAGGAGAAAACAGGCTGGGGGTGCCGCCACCAATAAAGATGCTTTGGATGGGTCGGGTGATTGCGTAGCGTCCCAGGTCAAAGGCCAAATCATTCAATAAGGCATCGATATACGCAAACTCCGGTAAATCGGCCTTGACTGTGTGCGAGTTAAAATCGCAGTAAGGGCATTTTTTAATACACCAGGGAATGTGAACGTATAGACTAAGTGGCGGCAATAGAATGATTCAGGTATGTTATTAATCTGACGGTCAGTTTAACATTAACAGCAGCTATCTGAATAACAAACACAGCAAAGTTGATACTATCGCATCCTATCAAGATAAGCCTTAAGCAAGGGTTAACTTTTTTTGTTTACGTTGTATGGGTCAATAGCAACTATTTTATGAGGTCACATGCGACTCTTATTAGTAGAAGATGATGAAATATTAGGCGATGGCCTAGTCGCCGGTTTAACAATGGAAGGTTATGCCGTGGACTGGCTGACTAATGGCAAGCTCGCTGACGAAGCGTTGAAAATGAACAGTTATGAGCTGGTCGTCTTGGATCTTAACTTGCCGGATATGGATGGCTTAACCATCCTGCGCGAGTTAAGGGCCCGTAAGGATGAAACCCCTGTCCTGGTGTTGACTGCAAGGGACACCGTACCTGACCGGGTAGAGGGTTTGGACAGCGGTGCGGATGATTTTGTCATCAAGCCTTTCGAACTGGACGAAGTTTGTGCCCGGTTAAGGGCGTTGGCACGACGGAACGAGGGCAGAAGCACGCCGAACATTGAGCACAAAGGTATTGTCCTGGATCCCGCTTCGCATCAGGTCACCTTCAACGACGAAACAGTGGAGCTATCCCAGAAAGAGTTTGATATTCTCAGTTTTCTTATGGGCAATATCGGCCGTGTCGTCTCCCGCGCAAGGCTTGAGGAAAGCCTGTACTCATGGAGTTCCGATATAGAAAGTAACACGGTGGAAGTGCATATCCACCATCTCAGAAAAAAGCTCGATCCTGCCATTATCCGTACGATCAGGGGTGTAGGCTATATTATCGATTCAGAGAGTGATGTGGCCCCTGATTTAGATGATGAAGAATGAATTATTCGCTACGACAACTCTTATTGGTGACTTTATTATCAGCATCCATGCTGATATGGGGGATTGCAGCGTATGTCAATTATCGAGTGACCCGCGATGAAGTCGCCTCCCTGTTTGATGCTGAATTAGCCCAATCAGGCAAGGTGTTGATGGCCTTTTTGGAAGGATTGCCTCAGGACAGCGCCTTGGAAGAGCGCTTGAAGCGGGTTCAAAGCGATGCGCTAGACCAGGAATACGACCGGAAAATTGCATTCCAACTCAAGTCTGAAAATGAGGGGCTGTTATTGCGCTCTAAAAGCACTCAAAATTTTCCGGCCTTTGGGTTCAACGAAAGCAAAAATGAAGATCCCTTATGGGATGTTTTCAACGAACTGCTGCAACCTGATGCTTTTGGACATAAGTACGAGAGGAAATTAGCCTTTCAGTTATGGTCTAAAGAAAACGGTTTGTTGTTGCGCTCAGAAAGCGCACCAAAATTTGTCCTTTCTTCATCGATTCGCGGTTTCAGTGAAAAAACAATAGCCGACCATTTGTGGCATGTTTTTAGTATTACCAATGCCTCAGGAGATTATGTGATTCATGTCGGCCAAAAAGAAGAAATTCGCGCCCAATTAACCGATGATATTTCCAGGCAGTTAGTCACCCAGTTTCTGGTCGGCTTGCCATTACTGGGTATCGTTATTTGGTTTATTGTCGGATATTCCTTGAAGCCGCTCAATCGTTTGGAAAGGGCGTTATCCAAACGCGAGGCCAGTTTCCTCAAGCCTTTATATACTAAAAAATTGCCCAAGGAAGTGGTGCCTGTTGTCAATGAGATCAATAACCTGTTCGCACAGCTTGAACAAGCTTTTGAGCACGAGCGTCGATTTACTGCCGATGCTTCGCATGAACTAAGGACACCTTTGGCCGGATTGTTAACCCAGGCTCAAGTGGCGTTGCGGACTACCGATGAAGCGGTGCGTAAACAAGCGTTGCTGCGGATTTCTCAAGCTGTCCATAGGATGACTTACATGGTGCAACAATTGCTGACGTTTTCGCGCATCGAGTCCGGCAAAGAATATCTCGCAAAAGAAATTACTATATTGAATCGGGAAATTATACAAGTGATCACCGAACTTGAACCTGTGGCGCACAAAAAACGTATTCAGATGGAGTTTGTTGAACATAATGCAGTACCTATTCTGGCCAATACCCAGCTAATCACTGTTTTGGTCAGGAATATCATCGATAATGCCATCAAATACACCCCCGTCGATGGCAATATCATGATTTACCTGGAGGGAAGCGAGAAGCAGTTAAAATTCATGGTGGAAGATTCAGGGCCAGGAATCCCGCCGGATCAATACGAAAATTCCCTGAAACGGTTTCACCGCTGCGTGGAAACTGCCCAGACTGCCCAAGGTAGCGGTCTGGGTTTTTCAATAGTGGAAAGGATTACCAGCATGTATGGGGCTGAACTGGCGCTGGGCGTATCACAATTTGGGGGTTTGAAGGTTACTGTGGTCTTCCTTGTGCCAAGAATGCAGACGGATAAGCATCTCACCGGGCCACCATTAGCAAAAAATGTCGTCAAGACGTAAAGGGATATCTAAAAATACCTATGCCCACTGGGAGATGGCTAGGGTGAGGGGTAAAGTGTGCTTTTAAACCATCAAAACCTTTTCCTCTATGCCTTTATGTGCGAAGGGAGAAGGTGGTTTTTGAATTATTAGAGGCTCCCTAAAGTTCTTATGTTAGGGTTCAACAATCACAGGATTGCATAATTTCCCAATCCCTTCAATTTCGACGCTGACCGCCTGCCCCGGTTTCAGATAACCACGCGGCTCCATCTTTACGCCCACGCCGCTGGGTGTGCCGGTGCTAATCACATCACCCGGTTCCAAAGTCATGGCTTGCGATAAATATGCGATCATTTCATAACAATTGAATAGCATGTGCCGGGTATTGGAATCCTGCCTCAATTCCCCGTCTACCCAGGTTTTGATGTTGAGGTTATGCGGGTCGCTGATTTCATCCCGCGTCACCAGCCAAGGCCCTAGCGGGCCGCAAGTGTCGAATGATTTGCCTACCGTAAAAGTGGGTGAACGAAATTGCCAGTCGCGCACTGAGACATCATTGGCAATCGTGAATCCTGCAATCGCCTTATAAGCCTCATCGACTGGCACATGGCGGCAACGTGTGCCGATCACAAAAGCTAGCTCCCCTTCATAATCCAGCTTATCGGACACTTTAGGCAAGTGGATGGCATCACCGTGGGCAATCACGCAAGTGCTTTGCTTGGTAAAAAAACTGGGATATTCCGGCCTGTCGCGGCCAGTTTCTTGAATATGGTCGGCGTAGTTTAGGCTGATAGCCAGATATTTCCCTGGCCTGGGTACGGGAGCTTGCAATTTGACTTCCGCCAAAGGAATTCTGTGCTTACCGCTTTCTATGCGTTTTCGCATAGCCGATAGCGCTGCTTCCCCTGCTGCTAAAAAATTAATCATTGCCGCTGGAATGTCGGTTTCGCCAACGCCATCGACAACCTCATTTTCGACCACTGCGCCAAAACGGGAATAATTGTTATGGGTAAAAGTGACTAATTTCATCTCTTGCAAATCTATTAAAAGGCGTTGACAGCTATTGTATTACGAAACCGAAAGCACGAAAACAAGATATAATCGCCCCATTTAACTTTATTGAATCTAAGAGAGGATAACAACAATGAACGAAAACTGGATTGCCCCTTCCATCCTGTCCGCCAATTTTGCCAAACTGGGCGAGGAAGTCGATAACGTACTGGCCGCTGGCGCGGACATTGTCCATTTTGACGTGATGGATAACCACTTTGTGCCTAACCTGACGATCGGCCCCCTAGTTTGCGAAGCCTTAAGAAAACACGGTGTCACAGTCCCCATTGATGTGCATTTAATGATTGAGCCGGTAGACCGCATTGTGCCTGATTTCGCCAAAGCGGGCGCTTCTTACATCACCTTCCATCCAGAAGGTTCTGTGCATATCGACCGTACTTTGCAATTGATTAAAGATAACGGATGCAAGGCGGGTTTAGTGTTTAATCCCGGCACGCCATTAAGTCACCTGGATTATGTGATGGATAAGCTGGATATGATCTTGTTGATGTCGGTTAACCCAGGCTTTGGCGGACAATCATTCCTGCCTTCAGCATTGGATAAATTAAAGCTCGTCAGAAAAAAAATTGATGACAGCGGTTTTGATATTCGTCTGGAAATCGACGGCGGCGTAAAAACCGACAATATTCGCGCCATTAAGGAAGCTGGAGCCGATACGTTTGTTGCAGGTTCAGCGATTTTCAGTCAGCCTGATTACAAAAAAATCATTGCCGATATGCGTGCCGAAATGGCTAAAGTCTAGTTGATGGCATTTATTGACCTGGTTTTAATAATGTTTAAATCCGTTTGGGCTGAGCCTGTCGAAGCCTTCGGGACTTTCGATAGGCTCAAGGCGAACAGATTTAATATTTCACCTAGCCGAATCATATAGTAAAAGCAAATAAGCATAAAGCGCAGTTAAGCACACATGACCCCAGAACAATTCAATTACTACGTCAGGCAGGGATACAATCGTATCCCGATTAGCCGTGAGGTGCTGGCTGATTTAGATACGCCCCTGAGCGCGTACCTAAAGCTCGCCGATGGCCCGTATTCCTATTTGTTTGAATCTGTCCATGGCGGTGAACAATGGGGTCGTTATTCGATTATCGGTTTGCCCTGCAAGACCTTGGTTAAGGTTAACGGTAATGAAATCCGCCTGGAAAAAGACGGTGAGGTAGTGGAAACCGTAGCGCATGATAATCCCTTAGTGTGGATTGAGGCGTTCCAGTCCCGCTTTAAGGTGCCGGATATAGCTGAGTTACCACGGTTTAATGGTGGCTTAGTCGGTTATTTCGGCTATGAAACCATCGCTTATATTGAGCCGCGGTTACTTGCCGATCCTAAGCCTGATCCCTTGAATTGTCCAGATATTCTGCTGATGGTTTCGGAAGAAATCCTGGTGTTCGATAACCTGTCCGGCAAGATGCTGCTGCTCACACACGCTAATCCTGATGAAGACAATGCCTATGATCGGGCTGTGGACAGGTTGAATGACCTGGCAAGAAAACTGCGTGAACTGAAAGCTGAACCAGCAAAGCACACCAATCCTGTCCATGTGCGTGAATCGGATTTTGTGTCCGGTTTTACGCAAGAGGGTTTTGAAAATGCGGTGCTCAAGGCAAAAGCTTACATAACCGATGGCGACATCATGCAGGTAGTGTTATCGCAACGCTTATCCATTCCGTATACCGCTGCACCGCTGGATTTATACCGTGCCTTACGCTGTTTGAATCCGTCGCCTTATATGTATTATTTGAACCTGGACGATTTTCATATCGTCGGCTCATCACCGGAGATACTGGTCAGGCTGGAAGGCAACCTCATCACGGTACGTCCGATAGCGGGTACGCGTCGGCGTGGCGCAACGCCAGACCTTGACCTGGAACTGGAACAAGAGCTATTGGCCGATCCCAAAGAACTCGCTGAACACCTTATGCTGATCGACTTAGGGCGTAACGATACCGGGCGTGTGGCTGAAATAGGCACGGTGGAGTTGACCGATAAGATGATAGTCGAGCGATACTCCCATGTGATGCATATCGTTTCCAACGTCACTGGACAGCTACAGTCAGGTAAGAATGCGTTTGATGTGTTGGCTGCGACTTTTCCGGCAGGAACGGTCAGCGGCGCCCCCAAAATCCGCGCGATGGAAATTATTAATGAACTGGAACCCGTCAAACGCGGCATATATTCCGGCGCGGTGGGTTATATTGCCTGGTCGGGTAACCTGGATACAGCGATTGCAATCAGGACTGCCGTCATCAAGGACAACATGCTGCATATCCAAGCGGGTGCCGGTATTGTGTACGATTCTGTTCCCCAAAAAGAATGGGATGAGACCATGAATAAAGGCCGAGCCATATTCCGTGCCGTCAGCATGGCCGAATCAGGACTCGATGGAAACCAGTTAGACGAACGGCAAGGAGGTCAAACATGAACGCAGTAAAAGTCGTGATGATCGATAACTATGACTCGTTTACCTACAACCTCGTGCAATATTTTGGCGAATTAGGTGCCGATGTTACCGTGGTCCGTAACGACCAGATTAAGGTGGACGACATCGCCGCCTTAAAACCCGATAAAATCGTTATTTCCCCCGGTCCCTGCACGCCCAAAGAAGCCGGCGTATCCGTTGACGCTATCTTAAAGTTTGCCGGACGTACTCCTATTTTGGGTGTCTGCCTTGGCCATCAGAGTATCGGTTATGCCTTCGGCGGCAATATCATTCACGCCAAAAGCATCATGCACGGCAAAACCTCACAGGTGTATCACCAAAATGAAGGCGTATTCAAAGGTTTGAGCAATCCCTTCACTGCAACACGCTACCATTCCCTGGTTATCGAACAGGCAACCCTGCCCGATTGTCTGGAAATCACCGCCTGGACGCAAGATACAGAAAAGAAAATTGACGAGATCATGGGCGTAAGGCACAAAACCCTGGATATTGAAGGCGTACAGTTTCACCCCGAATCGATTCTGACGGAGCATGGGCATGATTTGCTTAGGAATTTTTTGGTGAGATGAGTTCAACGACCTTGGTTGAAATAACCCATATCTCCATTGATGAAATTTGGCTGTTGGCACACCAGGAAGAGTTGTTTATGTCTTACGAGGATTTTCCCTGGTTTAAAAATCAGCCTGTAAATACCATTATTGCCGTTGAAGAAGTCTCGCAAGGGCATTTTTATTGGCCTAAAATTGATGTTGATTTGACTCTGGAAATGATTAAACATCCTGAAAGGTTTCCTTTGTTAGCAACCTAAGAATTATTTCAGCATGAAAGGCTACCAAACATGAACAGCAACAATACGAGGAAAGTCTATGAAAGAAGAATATGATTTTTCCAAGGGGGGGATACGCGGTAAATTTTATCGCCCGGACACCACGTTGAATTTGCCCGTCTACCTGGACAATGAAGTAAGGATTTATCTACAGCAATGCGCCCGCTCTAAAGGTGTTGATGTTGGGCAATTGGTTAATGAAATGCTTAAGCAGGATATTAAGTTGATAGAGGCTGTTAAGCCTTGATTGTAGTAGGAATAGCCTCGGCGTAACGAGTGGAATCGAAGATTATCAGGGGCGAATGATTCCTCGATTCCGTATCACTCATCGAAGCTATTTGCTGTTGTTGTGTCGGGCAATTCTAATCGTAATTTACATAAATTGAGGTTTGATTATGAGCTCAATAAAATGCCCGGAGTGCAATCAGGAAATTTCAAATCAGTCTGTCCTATGTGTAAAAGTGCGGCAGTAAAGTAATAATGCTGGGGTGGGGTGGCGCGCACCGACGTTAGCTTGCGTCCAAATCGGAGGTCATGTTTTCGCAGCTAGATTCTTCATCGACGCTTGGAGTGTGGTGGGGCGTTCTCAGGGAGTCTGTCCGTAACGCGGCAGATGCTAGTCGATGGCTCTCCGCCTCGGCTCCCTCTTAGCTTCTCAAGAATGAGCCGTAAATACCATACAAGCTTGTCGAAGGACTGTGCAGAGATTCCCTAAGATATCCTTTGATACGAGGCTTATTTTTATGAAACATAATACATCTCCACGCCTTGTATCGATCGATATGATGCGCGGCTTGGTCATGGTTTTAATGGCATTAGACCATACCCGTGATTATTTCTCGAATGCGATGTTCAGCCCTACCGATCTTAGCCTAACCAACGCCTCCTATTTCCTTACCCGCTGGATTACCCACTTATGTGCGCCCACCTTTGTGTTTTTGGCGGGCACCAGTGCCTACTTATCCGCCACGCGCTGGAATTTTTCCACCAAGCAACTATCGGGCTATTTAATCCGCCGAGGGTTGTTTCTAATCGTTTTGGAACTCACGCTAGTCCGCTACGGATGGACATTCAACTGGGATTACCGTTATGCCATTGCCCAAGTGATTTGGGCGCTGGGATGGTCGATGGTCGTTTTGGCTGGCTTGATTTATTTACCGCGTATGATCCTGGCGGTATTCGCTTTGTTTCTCATTGCGGGACATAATTTGTTTGATGGCGTTCAACCGGATCATCTTGGAAGCGTTGCCTGGTTATGGACGATTTTGCATGTTCCCGGAAGCATCGAATACTTGCCGGGCTATTCTCTGTTCGTGTTGTACCCGCTGATCCCGTGGATTGCCGTGATGGTGGCAGGTTATTGTGCTGGCCCGCTGTTTTTGCAACCCGTTGAAACCCGGCAAACGAGGTTGGCGCTGACGGGAATAGCTGCAGTCACGCTTTTCCTCATATTGCGTATGACGAATACTTACGGGGATCCTCAGCCGTGGTTGCCGCAAAAAAACGGGATGATGACAGTATTCTCGGTACTGAATTGCGAAAAATATCCACCGTCCTTACTTTATTTGCTCATGACGTTGGGGCCGATGTTTCTCGCCCTGGCGTTGTTTGAATGGAAAAAAACACACCGGTTCGGTTTTTTATTAATCGGCTTCGGTAAAGCCCCGCTCCTGTTCTACCTCGTCCACATCCTGCTAATTCATGGCATCGCTTATGCCATCACCTTATGCAGGGGTCTACCTACCGACTGGTTAGTGAGCGGTTCTGCCAAAATGCCGTTTCCAGAAATACCTGCGCCAGAGTACGGATTTGATTTAGCGATTGTGTATGTAATTTGGCTGGTGTTGCTCGTAGCACTTTATCCGCTCTGTTCTGCTCACAATGGCAAAAACAGCACAGGGCGTTGAGCGATTATTAACACGCTTACGTTTTTTATTGTTGCCACGCTGGAGCGTGGGAACAATACTAATCAAGAAAAAATTTGACTTATGGTGTTATAAGGTATACAAAAAGAACGCGGAAAATAACCCTGGCAAGGCGGCAAACCGATGAAAGCCAACGTCTTAGGGGTGGTTTCGTCATACACCCCGAAATCTGTAAGACGGATTCGCTTTAGCAATCCGTCATTATGCCAAACGTATATTGGCGGTTTGCTACGCGAAACTGCCTTACACAAAGCCAGAAATTAGGAAATTAACCAGTTCGTAAATCTATAAGGGATTACACTTAACATGTCCGGTACTTATTGGGTAACCTATATTGACTGCACAAAGCCAAAAATTAAGGGGTGGGATCGAGGCGAGTCAGTCCGTGTAAAGTTCCCGAACGCTTGATTTTCTCCAGCTTATTCTTCGGTATGAAAGCTATTATGACGGTGACAATTAGGAAAGCAATACATCCAATAATCAGTTGGCGTTGTCGAGTCAAGTTTGCCGTAACTTCTTATAAGCGTTGATAAGGCCATTGGTGGAACAATCGTGGCTTTCGATAACTTCATTATTCTTAAGTTCAGGTAGTATGACCTTAGCGAGCACTTTTCCGAGTTCGACACCCATTTGGTCGAACGAATTAATATTCCAGATGATGCCTTGCACAAAAATTTTATGTTCATAAAACGCGAGCAACGATCCTAGCGTTTTCGGTGTCAGTTGTTTATATAAGAACGAATTGGAAGGTTTATTGCCCTCGAATACCTTTGAGGCAACCAAGACGGCGTCGGTTCGCTGCTCTGGTGCTAGCTCTTGCATAACTTCGTCGGCTGTTTTACCGTGCATCAGCGCTTCCGGTTGGGCAAGGAAGTTAGAAACCAGGATTTCGTGGTGTTCGGGCAGATCGTAGAAACTGTTGGCCGCTGCCAAAAAGTCGCAAGGGATGAGCTTGGTGCCTTGGTGTATCAGTTGGTAAAAGGCATGTTGTCCATTGGTGCCTTGCTGCCCCCAGATGATTTGCCCGGTATCGTAGTCAAGTTTTTTACCATTATTGTCAACACTTTTGCCGTTACTTTCCATATCACCTTGCTGCATACAATCGGCAAAATAGCGCATGGAATAGTCATAAGGCAACAGCGCATAAGATTGGGCGCCGAAAAAATTGTTGTACCAGATGCCTAACAAGCCCATGATAACAGGGATGTTTTTCTCAAAAGGCAGGCTGCAGAAATGTTCATCGGCCTCAAAAGCACCCTGTAACAGATCTTCAAAATTATCCATACCAACATGGAGGGCAATCGACAAACCGACCGCAGACCACAGTGAATAACGTCCGCCCACCCAATCCCATAATGCAAACATATTGTCCGTATCGATTCCGAAATCCTTTACGCTTTCAGCATGGGTCGAGATGGCCACAAAATGTTTGGCAACCGCCGTCGTGTCGTTAGCAAGATCAAGAAACCATTTTCTTGCTGACTTTGCATTGGTCATTGCTTCCTGAGTGCCAAAAGACTTTGAGGCGATGACAAAAAGCGTGGTTTCTACGGGTAAGGACTTTAAGGTGCTGATAAGGTCAGCCGCGTCGATGTTGGAGACATAATGGACATTTAAAGTCGGTGAACTATAGGGCGCAAGCGCGGCAGAAACCATTTTGGGACCCAGGCTTGAGCCGCCTATGCCAATGTTGACAACATCCGTGATGGTCTTGTCGGTATAGCCTTTCCATTCACCGGAACGGACGCGTTGGCAGAATGAGCGCATTTTTGCCAATACCTTATTGATTTCCGGCATGACATCCTGCCCATCCACGTAAATGGGGCGGTTACTCCGGTTCCTTAGTGCAGTATGAAGGACGGCCCTGTGTTCGGTCGTGTTGATCTCTACGCCTGAAAACATCGCCTGGATTTTTGCCTCTAGCTGGACAAACCTAGCAAGATCGGTAAGCAATGGCAGGGTTTGTTCGGTTATCCGGTTTTTTGAGAAATCGAAAAGAATATCATTTAGATGAAGTGAAAATTTATCGAAACGATCCTTATCTTGCTCAAAAGCATCACGCATCGAATAGTGTTGGATTTGCTGATAATGCTCTTGTAACGCGATCCAGGCTTTTGCAGTTGTCAGGGATGACATGTTTTGGAAGCTCCTTGAGTGTTTTAATGTTAAGTCTACGAGAAGGCCGGTAGGATGGCAAGCCAGGAGTGGATTTTGATATAAATCAAGTGAGGCTTAATACTCGGCTAAGTCATCGTTAAATATTGAAAATTCCCCAGGGTGGCCTCCCAATGAACGGTTAAAGCTTACTTGATCTCCTTCGCTGTATTTCTGTTATTTTCACCATACAAGGTCGGGTTAGCATCGCTGACTAACAGCGCATCCGCATCCAGTGCCGACTTGAGGGCGGCAGTCAGCAGGGGCTTGGTAAGCGGTGTGTTGCCGGTCAAGAAATCCAGCATTTGCCCGGAACTATCACGGGCCACCAACACACAGATTTGTTCGTCGGAGATTCCGCGCTCGGTGGCATGGCCACCTCTTTTACGCGCCTTGCGGCCCTGGTTCCTTTGGCCTTTGTACGATTCGAGCACATACGTTTCATCGGCTTCGGTAATGCCGTGCAGCGTAGCGGGGCGACCCTGCTGGCTAACCCAGTTCAAGAAACGATGCCGCCAGCAGAAGCTGGTGTTGCGTTGAACACCGATATCGGGCGGCAGACTGGCGCACCGTCAGTGACTGCGCCATCGCAGCGAGGTAGTCCAGCCATTTTGGCTTATTGCGAAGACGCGCCAACGGGATGCCTGTGAGGGCATTAAAGGTTTTGTGGCAGCGTTGACAATAATAACGTTGCAACCCATTGACGACACCATGACGGTACAACTCGATGTCGGCGCAGTGCGGACAGGCACTTATGGCAACGAATCGAGCCTCTATCTGCTCGAGGACTTTAATCTGGTCGGAGGGCCTATTCAGGGCAGCATCCAGCCGTTTGTGCAGATGATAATCTAAGTCACGGATGGCAGTCAGTAATTGCATAAATTCGGCGCTTCTTCTGATGACCCCCCCGTGGAAACCTGTGTAAAGTGGTTGACGGCAAGATAAAATGAAAATTCAATATTTAACGGTGGCATAGCCATGATTATAGATTCTGCCTTGGTCAACCGATGGTTCCAAAAGCGTCGAGGCTTGGCTTTGGGTATCTTGGGCGCAGCGTTTTCATCCGGTCAGTTGATTTTCACGCCTAACATCATGAGCCTGAATAGTCACCAGGGTTGGCGGGACGCTACCCTGTTTATTGTCTTATTCTAATTTGCATTAGAAATAGAATTAATTATCCACGGCCAGCACGTAATGCTAGCGACGCGCGCAGTATTCTGTTCCATGGCTCGCAGCGCATCAACTAAATGATTTTCGAGAGCATCAATACTATCGAAGACGCGATTGTGGAAGTGCTTTTCCCGAAGCTCATCCCAGAGATGCTCCACTGGATTTGG
>NZ_JBKKBJ010000268.1:0-6614 GCF_046714055.1 Methyloglobulus sp.
ACCCCACCCCACCACACCCCCCCCCCCCCCCCGCCCGCGGCGCGCCCCCCAAGAAGATAACCGCTTAACACTAACCACAGGAAAAATAATGAATAAAAATCAATATCAAAAAAAAATGGCAATCTACGTTTTATTGGCTTCAGGCGCCACTTTTCTTGCCAGCAACAGTTTTGCTAAAACCGAAACACCCAAAACACACCCTGCAACCACGATTGACAGGGTATCGGCAGCGACAAAACATAAACTTCTTAAGGAAAAGATTCCGTCAATTGAGGGTGAAGCGGCAGAAATAGAAGCAGAAACTCAAAAAGCGATTGTGGCTTTGGGCGGTAATGACACCAAGGGCGCTACAACAATTTTACAGGGGGTTTCAACCAAGTTAGATAACCTTTTAGCGAAAAATCCCGGCTTGAACCTAGTTCCAGCCAAGGTTGAAACCGATGTGTATGATTTTAATGGCACTAACAAGCAGGTTGCCTACGCGATCGACGCGGCTGAGGATATGCTCAAACACGGCAAGTTGCAAAACGCCAGAAAAATTTTGGTTGGAATGGCAAGTGAAATCCGTGTCACCACAACCAACATTCCTTTAGGCAGCTATCCTGCTGCGATCAAACAAATCATCCCGCTCATTGATTCTGGAAAAATCGACCAGGCCGTTGTGGATTTGAGCAGTGTTTTAGGCACTTTGGTGGTCACTACCGAAGTAATGCCATTGCCCGTCCTTCGCGCCGAGGAATTGTTGACGGTTGCCGCAGACTTGGAGCATAGGGATGATTTGTCCAAAGAAGCAAACAGGAATGAGATACAAAAATTCACCGATGCAGCCAAAGACAAATTAGAACTGGCACAACTGCTGGGCTACGGCGAAAAGGACGACTACAAGACGCTGTATAAGGAAATTGATGCCATCCACAAGACCCTGTTTTCTGAGCAATCAGCCGCTGTATGGCAAAAAGTTATGGATGACCTTGGGCAATTTAAAGACCGGTTAAAAGACCTGGAGGATGCGGCAGAAAGGATAGGACATCCCGCTAAGTAAGTTGTATGGACTAGAGAGTTAATATCAACCACTCTCTAAGTTCTCGCTCGTTAGGAGAACAAGTGACTAAGTTTTTTGAAGAGGGATGACATTATGAACCCACAAATCATTGGATTGCGAGTGTCCGGTACTGTTTTCGGGCTGATGTCCCTAGCGCAATTGATAAGACTGTTGATACGTCCCGATATTCTTGTGGCAGGCTATACGATGCCGTTGTGGCCAAGCGTATTGGCCTTCGTTATCTTGGGCGGCCTGAGTCTCTGGATGTGGAAACTCACTCTCATGCCGCCTAAATAAACCGCCTGCGTGAGGAATGCAGGGTG
Source organism: Methyloglobulus sp. (assembly GCF_046714055.1). GTDB lineage: Bacteria > Pseudomonadota > Gammaproteobacteria > Methylococcales > Methylomonadaceae > Methyloglobulus. The sequence goes on from NZ_JBKKBJ010000268.1 coordinate 1,366, forward strand.
AGCATGTGGGTTTACCCACCACACGCATCGCCGCATTTTTCCTACTTGCAACATTTTTACAAACAATCCAAAACTGGAGAAGGAGGAAAAAACCAGCAATAACATCAAATTATCCAAAATGCAAAAACAACTTTTTTAATAATTATCACGAGAGAGAACGACTATGAACAAAAATACTTATCTTAGTTTAGCCTTGGCTGCTTGTATGGGTTTTGTTTCTGCGCCTTTGTTTGCAGAAGTTTCACCTGCACCTGAACATCCTGCTAATATCACTGCGCCAGCAACAACAGCTACTGAGCATCAAGATGCAGCCGCGCTTCATAAGCAACACGCGGAACATCACAAAGCGATGGCGGAGCATCATAAATCGTTGGCGGCAGAGTATAAAAAAGCTGGGCATCATGAATTACACAAACACCACGAAGCGATGGCAAAACACCATGCTGCGCTGGCTAAAGAACATGAAAAAGCAGCCGCAAATCATGAAAAAATGTCCAAGTAACCCGACAGATTACTTACGTTTTAAATCAATCAGGGCAAATAAGGATTTGTCCTGATTCTTCCGACTTTTGAGTTTTTTTGAAGGGGATACAATCATGAAACCGCTTATCAAAGCAATTTGTTTAACTGTAACTATTATCTTAGTTTGTTGCGTAACAGAACCGGGTGTTATTTGTCCGATACCAGTGGGCGCTACATATATCTGACCTACTTACGCGATTCCAGGCCCTGGGTATGTATGGCAGCAGCACCCACAATATGGCTGGGGCTGGCATCATCCAAGCTTTGGATGGCATAGAGGTTGGAGATAATACTAGGCGGTTTCAAATTCCAAATGTAAATGCTGCCTTGCGAACTCAATGTGTCAAATTAGGCTATATCCGAACTTAATGTCAGACCAAAGAACATTGCATAGTCCGGTTTGACTAAAACATCATCACAAAGGAAAATTTTATGAAAAACGCTGACGATATCGTTACTGAATTGAAGCATAAACAACAACAAATGCTGGAATACTTACAAAAACATTGGGGGTTGTTTTTAGCCGAGGGCATTTTTTTCATGCTACTTGGTATTGCCGCCATAGTCATTCCTCAAGTTATTAGCGTGGTCATCGTCATTTTTCTGGGCTGGATAATTGTCCTGGCAGGCGCAATGCACATGAGCCGGGCTTTGTTTTTCAGGGATATGCCGGGTTTTGGCTTGTGGTTAGGCCTGGGCATTTTGCAGATAGCTGTGGGTTATCTGCTCATCGCTGACCCCATTTCTGGTGTACTGACCCTCACGATGATGATGACCTTATTTTTTGCACTGGAAGGTGTCATCAAAATTTATTTGGGGTTTATGATGCGCCCTTTGCCACAATGGAATGTTGTGCTTTTTAGCGGCGTTACTGCCTTGTTTTTTGCGGCTATTATCCTGGCGTTCTGGTCTGAAACCGAACATTGGCTGTTAGGATTATTTTTGGGCATTAATATGATTATCCTGGGCGGGTCGATGGTGATAATGAGCCTACGCCATAAAGACAACCATTCATGATGCTCTTTATTCAAGGATAAGCAGCTCATGCAATTTCAACACATGAGTCTTAACAGAAAACTATTGGCAGCCTTGGCTTTTGTTGCGATTGTTTTATTTATCTGGCATGAACTTGAGCTTTACCTTCCCGATCTGGAAGGCTGGATTAATGGCATGGGCGTTTTCGCCCCGCTGGGTTTTATCCTATTCTTCGTGGTTCTCGCGCCGATTTTTGTATCCATTGATGCGCTCTGTTTTGCTGCGGGAGTATTATTTCCAATCATGACCGGCGAATTGACCATCATCATTGCAACCTATCTGTCGGCTGCAATTATATTCTACCTGGGACGTGATTTATTCCGCGCAAGCGTCCTGACAATTATCGCCGGACATCAGCGTCTTGCGAACTTGGATAAGGTGATAAGTGGTGAAAATGCCTTCAAGCTGATGTTCTTATTGCGCCTGACTCCCTTGCCATTTGCCATGCTCAGTTATGCGTTATCGGTTACGGAAGTAAAATTCTGGCCTTATTTTAGTGGCGACCAGCGGTATCTTGGTTTACAACGGCACACTGGTCTATTTGGGTTATACCGCCAAACATCTGACTGGATTAGTCAAAGGTGCAGCGCAGACGGGCTTTGTTTCACACTCAATGCTGGTCTTTGGCTTATTTATTTTATTCGGGGTATTGATCTATGTGGCAAAAATTGCGGGCGATACGTTAAAACAACTGGAATTGGTAAACAACCGAGACGAGTAAATATTGTAGGACGTAGAATCGCGTTTAATTTAATTAAATCCACGTTATCATTAAGCAGCGGTTTACCTATTTTGCAGACATCAACAAATATAAATTGAAGTGAATGTTTTAATCTATTTTGATGAAATCGGAATTTTTTGAAAATGCTCAACCAAATCAAACTTTTTTTTGAACAACATTTGGCGCTGTTAGCGCTGGAAGATAACTCAGAAGAAACGCTACAACTTGCGACTGCCGTATTGTTCCTGGAAATGATGATGATGGACGATAAAATTGAGCTAAAAGAGCAAGAAGCGATTTTGTCCCTGATCCAGCAGAACTTTTCTTTAACGTCTGAACAAGCGACCTCATTATTGGAGTTGGCTGAACAACAAAGAAAACAGGCGACTGATTATTTTCAATTTACTTCCCTAATCAATAAAACATACAGTTTGGAACAAAAAATTCATTTGATTGAATTGTTATGGAAAATTGCGTTTATTGATAATGTGTTGGATGTCCAGGAAGAATATTTGGTAAGAAAAATTGCAGAGCTTTTACATGTCCCCCATTCCGCTTTTATTATGGCAAAGGATCGAATAGGTACTGATAACAAGATTTAATCGACACCTGATTGACCTGACAAACACAATCTCAAAGTCGGTACCTGTGATATTTTCCCTAAACTAAGGCACATTTGACACTTAATGAACAATCGTAATAACAATGATCTATCTCATCACATATTGCCGAATTCATCGGTCATGGTGGGCGTCTGTATCACGGTTATCAGCATTGTCAAAAGCATGGATTCAGGGGTAATAAACTTCTTGATCGATAAAGCGTTAGCCATTGATAGCATATTGTTCATGATAAGTGCATTACTATCATTTTCATCGATACGTTCAGAGCAGTCTGCGGTACGTTTGGAACGTTGGGCTGAATTGATCTTTTTAGTAGGGTTGGTCTCAATGACCCTGGTTACGGTGATTTTCTCCTTTGAAATCGTTTAGTTTAAATTTTAAAAACACACCACCCATGCCAACACAAAATAAACATTCTATTTTTACGGCTGTAATGGTCTTGTGTGTCACGTGTACTCCTGTTCCCAAACCTTCCGTCGAATCGTGCCCTTACAAGGCGGGGCAAAGTGTAGTCGAAACTTACCCGGATATGCTTCGCAGCACAGATATTCCCATCGACCACATCATTGTGGTGATGCAGGAAAACCGCTCTTTCGATCACTATTTCCAGAAACTGCCTGAGTATGGCCAACCTGATGTCGAAGTTGCCCCAGCGAATACATTCAACTTGGATAAGGACGGAAAAAAAGTATTTTTGACACTAGCCACTACGCCTTGCTTAGGTGATGAACCGCATTATTGGAACAAAGTTAGCGAACAGATTGCCGATGACAAAGTGAGCGGCTTTGCTACTGCGGGTGGGGCGGGTGCGATGACTTACTATGATGAGTCCTGGATTCCGTTCTATTACGCATTGGCGAACACGTTTGCCATCGCAGACCATTATCACGCCAGCGTTGCCAGTTCGACCTGGCCTAACCGTATGTATATGATTGCGGGGACTTCTTTAGGGCATATCATCAACGATCCGCCGCCACCTCGTGCCGAAGAACATTCGATCTTCCATCAACTCGAACAAGCTGGCGAAAGTTGGGCTATCTTTACCGCCTCCAAACCTTCATTCGAAGAACAGATCCTACCGAAACTGCATACCGAGAAGGGCGACCACTTCCTGACGACTGTCGATTTTTTTAAAGCCGCAAAAGCCGGCAAGTTGCCCAGCTTTTCCTGGATTACATCTGCCGGTCGCCATAATGAACACCCGCCAAAAAACATTCAGGCGGGTGAAAAGTTTGTTGCCCAGATAGTCGATGCGGTACTGAAAAGCCCTAACTGGCAACGGACAGCCTTGTTTTTTACCTACGACGAACATGGTGGGTTCTATGACCATGTTCCGCCACCAAAGGCATGTCCGCCGGATGACATCCAACCTATTCTTGAATCTGGTGATGTTCCAGGCAAATTTGATCGGCTTGGGTTTAGGGTACCGATGATTGTAATCTCACCCTATGCCAAAAAACACTATGTGTCACACACGGTCTACGATCACACCTCCATTCTGCGATTTGTGCAAGCACGTTTCAATTTGCCTGCCATGACTGCCCGTGATGCCCATGCCAAGCCACCTATAGACATGTTCGATTTCGAGCATCCGGCGTTTGTAAAGCCCCCTGTTTTACCTGGAGCAGTTGAGAACCCGAAATTCCTTAACCAGTGCGAGGATACCGAACGGACGCATTACAGCAATGAGGCGGCAACGGGTAAATAAAAACCGGATTGTTATTGGTGATGACAGCTCGATATCTTTTTTCACCGCTGAGATGAAATCAGGATTTGATCGACCTTGAATATATTTTGGAGCTTAGTCAATTATAGCTAGATACCCAGTCCCATCAACGCCTCGGCGACAACCAGTGCTGTTTTTACGGGAGAAAGCTCAAAAGTGAGTGGCACATCCCCATGAATTTAAGCCATTCATTCGTGATTATCTATCCCAGGCAAAAAAGACCTAATACCGAACTTTTTCTACGAACATAGCAACCGCAACGGTTGAAATCAACCATTTTAATTGGTTTATATACACCATGAACGGCTCTATGTGAAATACAGTGGGTAATCAAACTTCAACCTTGAAACCGTCCGTCCTTAACCGCGCCAGGCTACGGGAGTTTACGCCCCGCGACAGCACCAACCAACGCTTTAAGACGATCCAATACGGCCTCAAACGCCCGCCAAGGTCGAACAGGCCATCCAAGGGCGCCTGAAACGGCAAGCCAGGCGCCACAACAAGTCCTATCCTGGCGAGCCGGTCCATTTCGACACCAAGCGGCTGCCGCTGCTTAAGGGCCAATCCCCAACCCAGCCCCGCGAGTGCCTGTTGGTCGCCATTGACGACTTCTCCCGTGAGC
>NZ_JBKKBJ010000269.1:0-13966 GCF_046714055.1 Methyloglobulus sp.
ACAGCCGGTGCTCGGTGCGGGTCAGCAGTTTTTTCAAGGACTGCGGGTCATGTCCGTTGCCTGGGGTATGGCCAATGGCCTTGATGAAGCCGCCCCCGTCGACGTTGGCATGCGCCTTGTTCCCGTAAGTGCTGGCCTTCTTGCCGTTGGCGGCCACCTTGACGTTGTGCCCCGCCTCGCTGTCCTGGGTCCTGGGTGTCCCCCCGTCCTTCCCCTTGCGCGGGCGGCGGCTTTGCCTGGCCTCGATGACGGTGGCGTCGACAATGACGGCTTCGCCAGTCTTGATGTACAAGCCCTTGGCAGACAGTGGTTGGTTGATCTCGGCCAGCAAGGTTTCCGGCAACCCCTGTTTGGCCAACATGTTCCGGAACCGCCAGACCGTGCCATGGTCGGGCACGCCTTCGCTCAGGCCCAAGTTGACGGAGCGCCGGGACATCGAGTCCCGCGCCAGTTGCTTTTCCAGTTTCGGGTCGCCCAGCCCATACCAGCCTTGCAACAACAAGGCCTTGAACACCAGCAACGGCAGCCCCGCCGCCCCGCCCCGCTTCTTGCCATGGATGCCCGACATCTGCTGTCCTGTCGGTTTCCAGACGATCAACTGGCGGATACCGCCCATCTCTTCCAAGGCTTCGTGGCGTTTGACAAGGGCATCGCTTAAACTGGTTTGGGCTAGGTACTTCCAAGACATGGGCTGTTTGTTCGGGCTTTGATAAGGGCTTATTTTACCAGTTAGGGGCTTGGGTTCGCGCAAAGGTCTCTAATTATTCATGTATACCAATCTCAAAGTAATGCCCCTATGGCAGAGCACTCTTCCGAATTCAGTTCAAAATCGAAAATCGATAGGTCTTCCGGCATATGGGTTGCCGAGGTTGTTCCGGTCAAGGGGACAATCCCGATCTGGGTCAAATACCGGAAAAAGACTTGGGCGGCACTGCGTCCGTATTGTGCTGCCAGACTTTGCAGCGTCGCATCTGCTAAGACGCGAGGGTTGGCAGTCAACGTCCAGAAACTTTGATAAATCATCCCGTGTTGCCGACAAAAATCCCTGATAGTACGGTCATGCCCAGTATTGGAATAAAATCGGTTCTGGATGACTGTCGGCTTGATTTCAGAACAACGATACAAATCTTCAAGCTTCTGTAAATCATAACAATTGCTGATACCCAGTTGCTTAACACCGCCGTTTTGGACAATTATTTCCATGGCCGCCCAAACATCCAAAGTCTGTTGTGCATTGGATAGGGGTGAATGTAAAACCAAACAATCCAGGTAAGCGGTTTGCAAGTTTTTGAGGGAGGCCTGGAACGATTGGGCGACTTGTTCACCTAGGCTTGCCTTGGGATCGTAAGGGATTCGATTGGGATCATGACCGTCCAAGGGTGTAAATTTGCTTTGCAGGTATAATTCGGATCGTTTGACTAAGCCACGATTGACACAGGCAATAATGCCTTCCCCAACACCGGCCTCATAGTAATGCTTAGGTTGGCAAGCCGTGTCAATACCGCGAAAACCCATCACAATGGCTTGTTCTACCAACGCTGCCGTGCGACCTTGTTTCCAGGCTGTACCGTAAATTATCTTCGGCATCCGGACACCGTGATCTGTAATCAAGAAATCATCAGAGTTCATAGGGTTTTTTAAGGAAAATAGGTTTCTTGGTCAATACTCTCACCCTAACTGCCATTGATCAACAGTGGATTGGCGCTTGAAAAATCTATCTTGAATAATATTACATGGCTATTTACAAGTTGCAGGTAAAGACAGCAATTACCGCCCGAAAATTTTCTTGCCTCCTTATAAAGGGCTTGTTTTTATTGCTTGTTAGTGAAATTCAACCAATGTTTGAATTCGATAACCTGTGATAAATAAATAACCGTGATATCTTTTTCGTCAATTGGGAGTTCCAATAATCATCACATCGAGACTATCAACCGACATAAGAATCCTGACTGAGTGCTAGGCATATCCTGCAGGATTCCATTCATCCATCATCTTCTGGCGCGCCGCATCGAGACGCAGCGACATTAATTCTGCAAATTTCTTTAATAGCCCGTAGCCGAATTTCGGTTCCTGTTCGCATCGTGCCAGTATGGCGATCCCGTCAAACATGAGCAATTCCGAGTCCTCTTCGGCCATGGCTTGAAAATTCCATTTAAAGGGTGGAATCAGCCAAGACCACCCCAGAACCTGGCCCTTACTTAAAGTCTGGATCTCTAGGTTCGGGCCAATTATCGCTGGAATTTGTATGGAGATGTACCCATTGCGGACTACATAGAACTTGTCCGCGCTTTCGCCCTGTCGAAACAGGATCCACCCCTTTTTGATTTCGCACGTACTCGAACACTCGGACAAGAATTTAAGGATGTCACCGTTAAACCCGGAAAAAAATTCGTGGCTCGACAGGTACTCGGTAATTGATTGATTGCTCATTGTTTATCTCCACAAATCAATGGTTACGACGGCGATGGATGGGCTTCTAAGCCTTAATCCCGCTATTCTTACACCTAATGCTTCTAATATGTTAGTGTGTCAATCCGCGTTGGAGCGATACCTTGTCACTTTTGGGTTGGACTAATACACTTTAAAGTTTCAATTCCCGAATCTAAAAATACCTTACGATTAACGGGGGATTATCAGAATTAATGTGACTATTAACTAACAAAGTCAAGGTTCGGTGTCCGGCTGATTTTCCGGTGCGGCATTGTAAAAAGCAGTCTCCTGCATACAATTTTGATAAATACCGCTAATCAATGGGAAACTTTTCATATCGCATTCATAACGCAAGGCATTGTAAACCTGCGGTATTAGAAAGGCATCGGCCATGCTGAGTGTGTCGCCAAAACAAAAACGGCCCCGGTCATCGCTTTTTTGCAGTAGCTGTTCAAAAGCAGTAAACCCTTCCTGTATCCAATGGCTGCGCCAAGCTTGTTCAAAGTCATTTTTAAGCAAGTTTTTTTGATAGTCCAGCACCCGTAAATTATTGAGTGGATGAATATCACAAGCAATGATTTGAGCCAACGAGCGGACATAAGCGCGTTCTATGGCAGTGGCAGGCAGCAACGGCGGAGTTGGGTGGACTTCTTCCAGATACTCGATAATCGCGGACGACTGGGTCAATACCGTATTTTCCACCACTAGGACGGGTACCTGTCCCTGTGGATTAAGTGCCAGATAATCGGCTTTGAATTGTTCGCCGCCGTTCTTGAGCAGGTGTAAGGGGCGGATTTCATAGTCGATATTTTTCAGGTTCAGCGCAATGCGTACCCGATACGCGGCGGAACTCCTGAAATAACTGTACAGGATTACCGGCATGGACTGACTTCCTGTTCAATTGCACCGAAGATTGAAAGCCCCTGCCCATCCAGCATTTCTATCTGAATTTTATCGCCGAAACGCATAAATTCGGTAACAGCCGCACCGGTTTCGATGATTTCAACGACCCGCTTTTCGACGATGCAGGAATACCCCCTTGTTAGATCATAATTACTGACCGTACCGGAACCGATAATAGTCCCGGTAGCCAATTTTCGGGACTTGGCGGCATGATGGATCAGCCTGGCAAAACTGAATTGCATGTCGGCACCAGCATTCGCATTGCCAAATAGCCGTTCGTTCCAATAGACCATCAAGGGCAGATGCAGTTTAGAATCTTCCCAGGCCGCACCCAGTTCGTCGGGAGTCACTGCCACTGGTGAAAAAGCGCTGGCGGGTTTGCCTTGTAGAAATCCAAAACCTTTAGCCAGTTCATCAGGGATCAGGTTTCGCAATGACACATCGTTAACCAGCAGGATCAGCTTGATATGGATGGCAGCATCCTTGATGGAGACCCCATATTCCACATCATCGGTAATCACGCCGACTTCGGCCTCAAAATCGATGCCCCATTCTTCATTCGCTGCTTCAATAGGATCACAGGCACCCAGCATGTTGTCCGAAGCGCCCTGGTACATCAAAGGGTCATCGAACAACCTGTTAGGCATATCGGCTCCTCGTGCTTTCCGCACCCGTTCGACATGACTCAAATAAGCACTGCCATCCAGCCATTGATAAGCCCTGGGCAACGGAGCTGCTGCTAGGCAAGAATCGAAAGGGATACATTCACACTTGTCTCTGTTAAGTGTCTGATAAGCCTGTTGCAGTTGGGGTTCTACCTCGCTCCAGTTATCCAGTGCTGCTTGCAGGGTCAATGCTATATTAGGGACAGCTTTCGCCTTGGTCAGTTCTCGATTAACGACGACCAGGCTGCCATCCCGGTCAGCTGATTTGAATGTGGCGAGCTTCATTTCCAGGAATCCACATAATCCGCCCACTCGATCACTTTGGCCTGTTCGGAAATTTCCAGCGCATCACGGGTATCAATCATTACTGCCACCTCATCCGCCATGCTCCCGCGCTTTTTCTCGGCATTCTGCAACGCTTTGGGGTGCGGGCCGTGCGGAATGCCGCTGGGATGTAAGGTCATCATGCCAGGGTAGATATGATCCCGGGAAAAAAACTGCCCGGCATGGTAAAAAATCAGTTCATCATAATCATCATTGCTGTGGAAAAAAGGCACGTTCAATGCGTTGGGATCGGACTCGAAAGGCCGTGGCACGAAGGTGCATACGACAAAACGGCTGGTGGTGAAAGTGGTATGCGCAGAAGGCGGAACGTGGTAGCGGTGGCTCATCAACGGCCTGATGTCGCGCCAGTTAAGGCGTACCGGCATCAACGTACCATGCCAGCCTACTGCATCCAGCGGATTGAACGGATAGGTGATCGTGCTCAGGCTATTTCTTTTTTTGACCACCACGCGCCATTCAGCTTCATTTTGCTGGGCGACGAACGCGTCGTCAATTTTCGGCGTTTCCAAAATTGCCGGATCGAAAATCGCCTGATTGCCCACCAGACCTTTTTCCGGCAAGCGGTAGCTGTCGTTGGTCGCCTCAACCAACAAAGCGCTGACAGGTTCCTTCACGCTTATGCGCCACTGGGTTCCACGCGGCAACATGACATAATCGCCCTCGCTAAAACTTAAATGGCCGTAATCGCAGTACAACTCGCCCGCGCCCTGGTGTATGAAGATCAACTCGTCGCCGTCGGCATTTCTAACCAGATGATCCATGTCGTTTTTCAACTTCATAAAGCATATTTGTATGTTTGGGTTGCTGAACAGCAAGCATGCCTCCACTAGACTATCTTTTGAAAGCGCCATTTTTTTGGTGTCGAAAGCATGAGGCCGTAATGGGCCTTCAACCGTTAGCCAACTCGTAGGCGGGTGACGGTGATACATCTGGGTGGCGGGGCCATAAAAACCTTCCTTGCCTAATTCCCGTTCATAAGTACCCGCCGGAAGATCGGTATGCGCCTGCCGTGATGCGTTACCTTCCACTTTAGGTATATTGATCCATGGCATCAGATCGCTCCCCTTTTGATCTGGTCACTCTCGATAGCCTCAAACAGCGCCTGAAAGTTGCCTTCCCCAAAACCATCGTTGCCTTTGCGTTGGATGATTTCAAAGAAGATGGGGCCGATCACAGTATTGGTGAAAATTTGCAGCAGCAGGCCGGCATCCCGTTCAGGTGCGCCGTCAATCAAAATCCTGTCCTTGCGTAACCGTTCCAATGCCTCATGATGTCCGGGCACCCTTGCATCGACCACATCATAGTAAGTCTCAGGAATGTCCATAAACTCAACACCGTTGCCACGCAATTGTTCCACCGTGGCGTAGATGTCATCAGTAGCCAGGGCAATATGCTGAATACCTTCGCCGTGGTATACATCCAGATATTCCTGAATTTGCGATTTTGAATCGGTCGGTTCATTGATCGGGATGCGAATTTTGCCGCAAGGGCTGGTCATGGCGCGGGATTTCAATCCGGTAATTTTGCCGTGGATATCGAAATAACGGATTTCACGAAAATTGAACAACCACTGGTAAAATTCCGCCCACTTGTCCATGCCACCGTGGTAAACATTATGGGTCAAGTGGTCGATAGCTGTCAGCCCGATGCCTACAGGCTTTAGATCCACGCCTTCCAGCGGTATAAAATCCACATCATAAATGGAATGCTCTTCACCATAGCGATCTACCAGATAAATAAGGCTGCGGCCAATGCCCCGGATTGCAGGAATGTTGAGTTCCATCGGGCCGACATGGCCGTGATAGGGCTGGGCGCCCAATTTGATCGCCCGATCAAGACAATCAGCGGCATTTTTGACCCTGATTGCAAACGCACAAATGGAAGGGCCATGCACTTTCGCAAAAGCCTGGGCGAAACTGGACGGCTCATGGTTGATGATAAAATTGATTTGACCCTGCCGATAAAGGACTACATCTTTGGAACGGTGTTTTGCGATGGCTACAAAACCCAGTCTCGTGAACAATTTTTCTAACTCACGGGTGTCCGGCGCGGTATACTCGACGAATTCGAAACCATCTGTCCCGACCGGATTCGATGCACTATTCATTGCACTGCCTCCGTCTTCATTATATTGACCTTAAGACTCAATCGTAGCTATTAAGTTTCACCACTTCTTTTCTGAAGTCTCTATACAAAGCCGTATTCTCAGAAACTTATCTAATCCAAGTTATACTCCCTCTCCTGCTGGATGCCTACATGGATGTAGGTAGTAGGGCAACGCAGGAGCAGTTGCCGAGAGGGTTGGGGTGAGGAGAATAAAATCAACTGTTTATATCCCCTCATCCCGACCTTCTTCCTGAGGGGGACGGCGCGGGTTCCCTACCCGCTGCCGCACTTCCTCCATCCCTGGAGGGCGAAGGAGATTTTTTGAATTTTTAGAGGTTCCCTTATGTCAAAAGCGCATTAAACAACCATTATCGGAGGTGCGCCATGCAAGGCAAACTGTTAGCCAGTTTTTCACAAAAGCATCATATTGAAGGTTTGACAGCGCCGTCATTGATTGCGCTCAGTGAAAGACGGAGTGAGTATTCCCTCAATAAAGCCAAACATTTCCTCAAATTTCAACGCCGTATCAATAAGGAACTGCTCAATCATCACGTCATTACCGACAATCCTTACACGGCATGGTTTGAACTAGGCGACCAGAATTTGGCGCAGATCAAGGACTTTATCATTCAATTCTCGGTGTTTTCCAATCAGTTCCTGATTGCCCAACTGCACAAGATGATCCATGCCGACACACTGGAAAGTATGCGGGCATCAAAAGAAATTCTGGCGAATGAAATCGGTGTCCGCTTCAAATCGACTCGGCAGTCAACTGGGGGGGACAACCTCGGAGCGACGGAAGGCAGCATAGAAGGCGGTATTTTTCATTTTGGCGCCGGCCATTTCGAATGGTTGTATAACATTGCCCAAAAACTCGACCTTTCTTTTGCCGAAATAGGCCAACCCAAACACGGAACAAGACCCACCCTGTTTTTCTGTGATGAACTGATCCGGCTTTATGGCGGGGATGACTACCAAGTCTCCCAAGCTGCCAGTTATGCGGTTGAAAACTGGGCCGCCGCCGGATTCTGGGGACAATTAATCAAGGGCATTAAACGGTTTAACGAAAGAAACGCAACCGACCTGCCTTTGGGCTTTTTCATCTGGCACGATCATCTGGAATCTCAACATGCCGCCCATACTCAGGAAGAACTGGAGGAGCTTTATTTCACCCTAGAACTGAATGAAGACGGGTTTATCCATTACGGCAATGAAATGCTGGACGGCGTTGCCGCATTTTGGGATGGACTGGATGAACAAAGGCGTGGATTGGTGGCAGCTCATTGAGCCATTAAACTCAGGCGAAAGCAATAGTAGTGTAGGTTGGGTTAGGCGCACATGGCGAATGTCTATTAAGATACCACCGGATTGTCCGTGCGCCGTAACCCAACAGTTACCGCCGACCGAAATGCCGTTTGTTGGGTTACGACGCGCCCAGGCTTCCTACAAGTTTCATCGCCCTACAGTTTGCGCGTCTAACCCAACCTACTTCACTGCATTGTAACGTCGAGCGTTGGAAGAAGGACTACCTTATCAGTCCTTGGTGGCAAGTGTACTGCACAAATATGTATCTGGGAGCTTGCAGGATATCGCTGCTAACAAAACGCTACATCGGGTAAGTCGGTAAGTAGCATAGGTTGCCATGAAGGTATCACAGAAAGATGAGGAGATTTTTTAGAGGTCTTCTTTAATACGAAAATACTGTTCCAACACTTCGGGATTTGCCAGTGCATTTTGGTTTTTTACCGGATGCCCGTGAATGATATTGCGTACCGCCAGTTCCGCAATTTTGCCGCTTTTGGTGCGCGGAATATCGGTCACTTGCAGGATTTCCGCTGGAACGTGATGGGGAGAGGCATTTTGCCTGACCTGTTGTTTGATCTTCATCTTCAATTGGTCTGATAACGTCACCCCATCACGCAGGATGACAAATAAAATGATCCTGCAATCCCCGTTGTGTTCCTGCCCAACCACCAGGCTTTCCAGAACCTCATCCACCTGCTCCACTTGCCGATAAATTTCAGCCGTACCGATCCTGATGCCGCCAGGGTTGAGCACCGCATCCGAACGGCCATAAATGATCATGCCGCCACTGTCTGTCAACGCCACATAATCGCCGTGCCACCACACGCCCGGATATTTTTCAAAATAAGCCGCATGGTACTGGCTCTGGTCGGGGTCGTTCCAAAAGCCTATCGGCATGGAAGGAAACGACGCCTTACAGACCAGTTCACCTTTTTCCCCTTGTAAGGACAGGCCGTTGTCGTCATAAACATCTACGTTCATCGCCAGCCCACGACACTGGATTTCTCCCCGACGCACCGGAAGAATCGGGCAACCGAGCACAAAGCAGGAAATAATGTCCGAGCCGCCGGAAATAGACGACAGGCAGACATCCGATTTGATCGATCCATAGACAAAATCAAACCCTTCCGGCATCAAGGGCGATCCGGTGGATAAAATCGTATTGAGCGATGACAGGCCGTGGGTATTTTTAGGGTTAACAGTGGATTTTTTGATGGCATCGATATACTTGGCGGAAACCCCAAAGATATTGACCTGAAATTGATCAACCAAGTCGAATAACGCGTCGGCCCCGGGATACAGCGGCGAACCGTCATATAGTACCAGTTCCGCACCGGATGCCAATGCGGAAGCCAGCCAGTTCCACATCATCCAGCCGCAAGTGGTGTAATAAAACAGACGGTCGCCGGGATGGATATCCACATGCAGTTTGTGTTCTTTCAGGTGCTGGATCAAAGTCCCCCCAACCCCATGCACGATACATTTTGGCGTCCCCGTGGTGCCCGAAGAATAAAGTATAAATAAGGGATCGTCGAACGCCATCGGCACAAACTCTATCAGCAGGTTTTCCGAATAATCGCCCAAATAGTCTTGCCAGAGCATTACCTGATTGGTGGTCTTGAACGATTTCTTTTTTAGATAAGGAATTAACACGGTCTTTTGGACTGACGGAAGCGCCTTAAGCAATGGTTCAACCTGATCCAGCCGATCAAATACCTTACCGTTGAAAGTGTAGCCGTCACAGACAAACAACACCTTGGGAGCTATTTGGCTGAAACGGTCTACGATCCCGGGAACCCCAAAATCTGGGGAACAGCTACTCCAGATTGCACCGAGGCTGGTGGCTGCCAGCATCGCAATAATGGTTTCGGGAAGGTTGGGCAAAACACCGGCCACCCGATCGCCGGGTCTGACGCCGTCATTTCGCAGCGCCTGGGCGAGTTGGGAAACACGGCGATACAAGTCTCCGTAAGGAAGCCGCCGAGTTTCGCCATTCTCTCCGTGAAAACTAATGGCAAAGTGGCGATTGACATGCCGTTCTAATAAATTTTCCGAATAATTGAGCCGTGCATCAGGAAACCATTTGGCTCCAGGCATTCTGTTTTCATGCGATAAAACCACTTTCCCTTTCCGGGCAGCCTTGATATCCGCAAAATCCCACATCAAATCCCAAAAAGCGGCAGGGTCTTCAATAGACCATTGGTAAAGGACAGCATAGTCGGTAACATCAACGCCATAACGCCCACCCACCCATTTCATGAAGCGGGTAATATTGGCGTTTTCCTGCCGTTCCTCCGAAGGCTGCCAAAGGACTGGATTCACGTTGTTCACCTATGCCTGGACACATTCCATAAGAGCGGAAACGGCTCGGGTAAGTTCAGGTGAGCGGCTTGAATACGATTTTCCACTTCTCCAAGCCCGGAAGGATGTGCTGAACGAAGGGAAGCGCATCGTTCGTGTTGTCTCGATTGATGCGCCTCGTGCCTCGGCACATCCTACACATGGCGCATCTTACGGGTTTTGTCAGATTACATGGTTTATATTTTCCAAGCTCGTCATACCCGCTTCCCGGCGGGTATGACGAGCTTGCTATTAATCTGAAAAAGTAGAACTATACGCCGGGTTCATCAGCAGATTGTCCGGGATAATAAGCAATGTACACGTAAACGGGGATACCAAGCCCGCCTAAATTATTTTCAATCAACGGCCACACATCATCCCAGTCCAAATCACCCAAACCGGTGCCTAACCTCGGCAAAGCAATCGAAGTAAGTCTCTCAAAGGCAATCATTTTCACTAATGCAGTTAACGCGTGCCTGATATTGCTTAGGGTTGCTTTGTCATAGTGATGGTCGTTGCTTTCCATGCTTTCATGGGTGGTCAGGTTCACAATACGGACATTGTTTTGCCCAACCCACATCCAGGCTTCGCCCGGCTTTGTATTATGTTGATGGCACCAGCGGTTTAGGTCTTTTTGTAGGGATGGATATTTGTTACGCAATTCCAGGGCCAAACCTTTATCCATAGGGTCGTTTACCCCAACTCCGTGGACAATTGCTTGAGCCTTGCTCAATAGGATGTCACCTTCGACTTTGTATATCATAGTTTCCTCAGTATTGTGCTTTATTCAGATAGTACAGCCAAGTTGGATCATGCCTTAGCGTCGAACAAACGAAGGATATCAATTTTTTTCGGGTTTTTTAAACCATTTCGGACTTTGGCCCGGTAAATTAACATCGCGAAATATGAATCTAAAAAAATTATTTTTCCACAAATTTTAAATTGTCTCAAAAATAATAGGTCAGTGCCAAGAGTACATAGGTCTGATCTGTAAACGGTAATGAAAATTGTTCCATGCTGTTTTGCAAGACCAGCCCCTCAGTCCCATATCCAACCATCGAAATGTAGGGCATAAACAGCATGCCTGATCTACAGGGCTGTTTTGTCCATACAATGAGCAAGCCCAGCCCGGATGGAGCTTTGCGGAGTCTGGGGCAAATGTGGCTCCGATTACCCCGGATTCCGCTACGTTTCATCCGGGCTTGTATCTCTCCAAAACATGATATATATGCCTAGCTAGCTGTATATCATCGTGCATGACCAGAGTTTGTATCCGGGCTGAGGCAAAAAGTCTGTCGAGTAGATAAAACCCATGCCCACCTTATCTTAAAACTGAATGGTATCCAAGTTCTTCCCGATCAGGGAAAACCCGTAAGGAGGGTCTTGACCCGCCCTACAGATCTGGAATTTGAGCGGCCTGAAAAAATACGCCGAAAATATTGAAATTTGCCAGACCTTGGATGAAATCATCGTCAAACTTAAACTGGAAGCGCGTTATGGCGGACACTTTGTGTTGATGAGCAATGGCAGTTGTGGGGGGATTTATCAGCGCTTGCAGGATGCCCTAAGTTAAATACACATCGTTCCCACGCTCCGGCGACACGCAGGAGCGTCCAGGGGTGAGTTCCCACGCCACGCAGAGCGTGGGAACTATAAAACTTAATTTTACTCTGACCCCAATTATTACAAAATCAATGGAGTCTGACCCACTGCTGTCCCACAGTTTAACAAGAAAGTCGACCTAAGAATCCCCTGTTGGATTACAATGAGTCAACGACAACTTCTTGAAACACATAGGAACTTAGGTCATGGCACATTGTAATACAATCCTGTCCCAACTGCTCAAAATCGTAGGTAGACATGAATTTGAAAAAGTCGCATCCATGCACCACCAAGGCCAACGGCTGCGTAAACCCAGCCGCTGGTCACAGTTTGTGGCGATGGCGTTTGCCCAGTTAAGCGGCCGGCAAAGCCTGCGCGACATAGAATCCAACCTGAACGCACAGCGGCAACATAGCTACCATCTGGGTGGTGCACCTATAACCCGCTCAAGT
Source organism: Methyloglobulus sp. (assembly GCF_046714055.1). Lineage (GTDB taxonomy): Bacteria > Pseudomonadota > Gammaproteobacteria > Methylococcales > Methylomonadaceae > Methyloglobulus. The sequence goes on from NZ_JBKKBJ010000269.1 coordinate 12,149, forward strand.
TTGGCACGATTAAATAACCGGCAACCTGCGAGTTGTTATGAAGCGTTGTTTTACCAACTGTACACCCGCTGCGCCAAGCATGCGCCCAAGCACGGCTTCCGGTTCAAGAACCCGCTGTATGCCCTGGATGCCTCGCTCATTGACCTGTCGCTCAAGCTCTTCCCGTGGTCGCATTATGCACTGGGTAAAGGCGCGATGAAGTTGCAAGTGGGCCTTGATTTAAGAGGCCACCTCCCGGCGTTCGTGACGGTGACGGAGAGCAAGAGGGCGGACAGCGAATGCGCCAAATTGCTCACTTTGCCCAAAGGCAGCATCGTGGTGTGCGATAGGGGCTACAATGACTATGGCTGGTATAAGTCCCTGACGGGGCAAGGTGTTTTTTACGTCACCCGACAGCGCAGCAATGCCACGTATGAGGTCGTCGGGCATCGTGCAGCCCCTCCAAAGGCGGGTGTCATCAGTGACCGGGTGATCCGCTACAACTCCCTGCGTTCCCGACAAAAGCAGTTGCCCGATGTGCGGCAAGTCGTCTACGTCGATGCCGACACACAAAAGCAATACACCTTCATCACCAACCACTTCAAGCTGTCGGCGCAGACCATTGCAGACATTTATAAACAACGTTGGCAAGTTGAGTTGTTTTTTAAATGGATCAAGCAAAACCTCAAGATCAAATCGTTTCTTGGCACCAGCCAGAACGCGGTGATGACACAAATCTGGATTGCGATGTGCGTTTACCTGCTGCTGGCATACCTCAAGTTCTGCAACAAAGTACAAGCGTCCCTGCAGCGCATCATTAGGTTGTTGGCGCTGAATTTGTTCGCTAAACGCGACCTGATCAAACTGATAAAGGCTGAACCGCCGCCTGACGGCCACCCGTTCGTGCAGGTGGCCTTATGGTGAGGCTAAACTGTGGGACAGCAGTGAGTCTGACCCCATTGATTTCGGGGTGTTGGCGAACTCCTGGGGATCGAAGGGCTTGCCGTCCTTTCGGACCGCCAAGACCAATTCCTCGGCACCGACATCAATGCCTGCGAAAATCGGTGGTTTTGATTTAGACTGACGTTTAATAAGTTGAAGGTTCGACATATTTATTTGTAAAAATAAGGTTAAAGAAAGTAGACTATCCATTGGTTCCCGACCCTGCACATGCACCTGCCTTCCTTGTGTATGCAGGCTCCAGGCCTCAGATACTCCACGGCATGGGTGAATAGGGCGGGGGCCAATCTACGGCACAGGCTCTGGTCAACAACCAGTCCTCAGGGCGGAACGGCCTCCCAATGAACCGCTAAAGCTTACCTGATTTCCTGGGTAATATTTTATTAGATTTAATCATACAAGGGCGGATTAGACGCGCAAACCATTCAAGCTCAACATAGGTAAGGATTTCCCGCGCGTCGTAATCCGCCATTTTCGATGAACACCGCAGTTGGCGGGTTACGCCGCGCAGGAACATCGGTGATTGTTTTGGTTCGGTGGGTTGCGCGGCTAACCACGCCCTACGGAATCCGCCGTACGCGGTCCGGTTGAGTGTTGTGTTAGGCCGATGTGGGAATGTTAGAACTGACCCCATTCTTTGTGATAAAAATATACAGCATATCTAGAAGTCCCAGCGTATTGAAAAACAATAGTACTACAAACCATACCTTGTGACGCTTATTGGCGGCTATCCAAAGAGCCCAGCCCTTCCAAAGCAAAACCCACAAGAACAGGACCATTACAATGACTGCGCGTTCATCGAGATAGATATCTCAGACTTGATATTTTCTGCTAGAGAACAAGCCAAGTGTTTTACCAGAATTAAGATTTGTTACGTTC
>NZ_JBKKBJ010000270.1:0-10617 GCF_046714055.1 Methyloglobulus sp.
CAGCAACAGGGGCCTGTTGGTTGACGGACGGGGTGTGCCCTTGTCGATGGTGCCCGGCGGCGCAAACACCCATGATGCCAAGCCGCTCGCCGCCACCCTGGACGGCATTGCCGTCGGGCGGACCGGCTAGGCGCGAGGCCGAGGAAAGGGGCGATGCCCCGCACGTCAGGCTGCGCGGCGAAGAGCTTGCAGGAATGGACAAGAACCCTGGTTTTAAGGCAAGGCGCTGGGTGGTTGAGGTTTGCCACTCCTGGTTCAACCGGTCCAGGAAACTCTTGGTGCGCCATGAAAAAATGGATCGGAGCCATCTTGGCTGGCTTATGCTGGCCGCTTCGGCCATCGTGTTACGGAAAATAAAACGGAAAGGTCAGGGGAATATTATTTATGGATATGCTCTTAGTGCAAGGGCTGATTAATCCAGCGGTTATCGATATTTTTAGCGGATTTATTGAACAGCACAACAACATCGACACCGTTAGCTCCGTGCAGGTGGCGGTGCGCTTTGCAATTAACAATGAACAGTCACGTCGCCATAAAAATCTGACCTTGAAGGAATTTTGGGAATTACGTGACCTGATGTACACCCGGAAGGGCGGTTTGTACTATGGTGCAATGCAATTGTTGAGCTATGATTCCGGCTATTCGCAAAAAATACACCGTTTTGCCGATTTTAACGCAGGCCGCTACGCTAGCCGCAATGCGGCATTGCAAATTTTGCTGGCGAAACTGCTGAAGAAAAAACTGTCGTTGGACGGCGATTTGTTAAATTATGACACAAACGGAGAACCTAAGCTGCAAAAAAGCAATACGGGAGAGTATTTACCTAAAGATAGATAATGTTTTTTCTTGATAAGCCAGGAATACATGGGGTTGCGTTAGGTAAAACCAAAGCTTGATGGTTGCATTGAACAGGTCTTCGCAATGGGCGACCACTTTGGTGCGTCGTGTCATCCGGCCAAGATGATGTCGGGTGTTGCTGTCGTCACGCCCAATTGCCACCGTATGGGCTTTGCCGATGGCGTGCCGCGCTTTGGGCAAGACCTTGGCAAACGTTGCCAAGTCTGGCGCTATATCGGCGCGGCCTAGATCTCCAATCGCGCTTTGGTTTTAGTTTTTATGACTCCCTGATTGTTGCCGCAGCCCTGGAGTCCGATTGCACCCGTTTGTATACTGAAGACTTGCAACACGGCCAGAAAATCGAGGGGCTGACCATTGAAAATCCGTTCATCGACTGAGAACCTAGCCTCAAAAAAAGAATGAGGCTCCTGATTCACCGTTTTCAAATTGAATCTCTCTAACAGAGATAAACAAAATCACCAAAGCAGTCGTTGCGCCTAAAAAATTCTTGTGGGCGATATTCGACCCATTCCTGACGCTCAGATAATTATAAAGTTGAGCAGCTTATAGGTTCGGCCTCTTGAAGTTTGAATGCTTTCTGAATTAAAACCATGTGTAGCAATAGATACAGATAAATTGATTTCAATCTTTAAAAGGCCGGATCAATAGTGCGTGAAGAGGTCATAGATTACAAAAGTATGACTATTCAACCTAGAAGCATTTTTGCCAACATAAAACATAAAAAATGGCGTAATATATTGATTAAATGATGAATAGAAAAATAACGAGGATTTGGGCTTATAACTTCAAGATGTAAATGTACAAAACCCTTCGGGCAGAAAACATAACCCGTCCAAATGTAGCTTAATAAAGGAGGCTGCTATGACTAACGTCACCACTCACGAGCACGACCTGGAAGACCATATCCCAACGCTTCGCATGCTGGACGAGGCGCGGCGGAGAAGTGCGGAACTTAGGGATGAGGGAGTGGATGCCTTGATCAAATCCATATGCCCACCAAAGGTTGATGATCCTTTGCCTGCTTTCGGGGATTGGTGGGGCGAAAGCTCTCTTGTCATAAGAGCTCTTCTTACACGTCACGATCAACCATTGGGCAAGGAGGATGAAAAAAAGCGACTTAAGCTCATCACGAGCTTAATAAATCAATTGCAGAAGGACTTTAGATTAAAGGAACTTGCAGAAAATCAGTTGTCGGTGCTGGTTGCAGCGGGTGTGCTACGAGCCTTGGTCGCTCAGCCAGGTGGCGCTTTTTCAAAAACGGCGATGCTTTGTTATTACTGGATCATCCGCGAGCTTTACACGGCAGACAGTAGTGACTGGAGTATCGGTGGCGCACGCGCCACGCCGGGCGGTTTGGTGACCGCGTTCACCACCAGCGAATGCGTGTGTGCCCTGTCGAGTTTCGCCAAGGCAATGCGTGATACCGGCGAATTTTTTGCGGAATTAGGTAGGTACGTAACGCGAACAGAACAGCTTAACGAGCTTAACGACTTTTATTTTCCGAATACTACTATACCGGATTCCAAGCCTTTGAAAGCATGGATAGAAACGGAAAAAAAAAGCTTGACCCTTTCCTGTTTTCTAAAACTGAGACATCTCTCTCGCAACCTAGTTATTGATCTAGACCTTCCAGTTATAGATAATCCATCGGATTATCTCGAAAATATTATCGACAAAATAAATAAATTTGAAAATAACAATGAGTTTTCAAGTGCGCTATTAGAAATTGACATCTACTGGGAAAACGAACAAAAAGAAAGATCTGAGTCTGCTCATTTTATTGCAAGGAAGGCGGTGAAAGATGCATTAGATCGGCTAAATGAGAATTTAGCACTCTTTAATACAGGGGGAAATAACAAATATGAAAAGGTTAAGGGACAGCTCGACGATGCAGCACGCGAAGTACATAAGTTGCTACACCCAGTCAGAAATTATCTATCTTCCGTACTCGATCATGAACTGGCACTGATTTCCTTGGGCGAAAATTGGGATTGCCAGCCATGTGAGTTAGCCTGTGCTGTAGCCTCCTATGGAAAGTTGACCGAAGAATGGGAAAAGGATACCCGTTTTGGCCGAGCAGTGAACGACATTTCGAAAATGGTTTCGAGTCGTGGGCGGTTTGCCAACCCACGTCATTTTCACGAACGGCCAGATGGTGGTCGGTATATGACGGGAAATGCGGTTAGTCTGCAGGCTGTGGCTCAGTTGTTGTGCTATGCCCGCGATAGCGAAGTTGAGCATGAGCTGATTACCGCTATGGCTGGAAAAATGTTGCTCTTTTTTGAAGATACAAGAGCTAGTTCACCTCGGGATTTTGGATCTTTCAGTATAATAGATATCACGCCTGAGCTGATTAAAAAGCTTGGCGTGATTGATGATCCGAAGGCTGAATACATTAGAAGTAAACTACCTGAAAACACGCAAAAATCGCTTGCACTAGCTAATGGCAACAACTTACCTAAGGCGTTATCTAATGTAATAGCTGTTGAATTGGTAGCAGAGCTTAACAAATTGGATCCATTTGAAGAAGACTCACCTTTGAGGGATGAGATCAGTGCGACGAAGGCTTTTCTGAACAAAGAAAAGGTGGAAAAAGGCGAAAAATATTCTCGCTTACTAAATAGACTGTGTTTGCAAAAAGTATTTTCTGGAGATTTACGAAAAATTGATGAGGAGGAATTAAAAAATCTGACTTCGCCGAATAAGAAGGGTTGGTCTTGGGAATTTTCCAAACATCCACTAAAAACAGACCTAGAGACGACCGCCAGCTCTGTCATGGCACTGGCCGAAATCAATGAAATGCTCGACGCACGCATCAACCATATAATTCTCGAACACTTTACGGTTAAGAAAAAAAACAAATGGTTAGATGCTAATCTGACGCTCGACTCGTTGTTCTACCCGGATTATGGCTTACTCAATGCTCCTGAAGCAGAACCAAATAGCAAACCCGATAATATAGAGAAAAAAGACTGGTCGGAAAAAGGTTGCCTCCGTAAAGAATCCGTAGCCATTGTCTTACAACAGATGCGCGCCCACGTGTCGAAGCTTTCGTTGCCAAATGAATACGACCCGCTATGCTCTCTTGTCCTGCACGGCCCGGCCGGCACCGGTAAGACGACTCTCGTCGAGGCCTTGGCCGTGACTTGCGAGGTAACGTTGGTTGAAGTCACCCCCAGCGATCTTGTCAAGCACGGTGAAGAAAATATCGAACAACGGGCGCGTGCGGTTTTCGAAGCGCTGTCGATGCTGACCCGTGTGGTGATCTTGTTCGATGAATTTGATCCGGTGCTGAAACGGCGCGATTCGGGCAATAACAATCCGCTTAGCGTTTTCTCATTCCTTACCCCAGGAATGCTGCCCAAATTGAAGGATTTGCATACACAGGCTGAAAAACGTTCAGTCGCCTATGTACTTGTCACCAATCTCATCGGCGAACTTGACGAGGCGGCAGTGCGGCAAGGGCGGTTCGACGAACGGCTGGGCATCTACCCGCCGGATTTGCTTTCAAGGGTAGGACGGTTTTTGGATCAAGTTGGAAAAGATTTTTATAAAATTAATGATGTTCCCTGGGATCGCATCGTTGAAATCATCAAGCAAACAGGAGGCAAGGGCATGACAATTCTGGGGAAACCGGGATGGTTCACTATCCCCGATGAAAAACGAGAAGAACTGAAAGAAAAAAAGGGTACACCTTACCACTTCCTACACGTGGGAAAAAAGCCTGAATGGCCGGAGCCTGATGACGAGCTAAAAGGCATACGCGGTGAAGGCAGGACGGCCGTGACCGAATGCTTGCAATGGACGTGGATAAATAAATGGGATAACAAACTTAAAGATAATGCACCCTATGAGAATATTGTCAAAGCATTGCAACAAGTACCGACTTTGACAGAGTGTTCAGAACTGAATTTTGCCCAAAGCTCTGGCGACCAATGGGAAGTATCTGTTAACCGAAATAAATCCTTTACGCGTCGTATGCTAATTCGTCGTTTGAAACACGCCCCAGATAAGAAATGACTGGTTATTTTGACAATTGATAACAGTACGTTGTCAACTTCAAGCGGAACGGGGTTCGATCGATGTTAGGTCCGCTTTGACTGATCGGTGTGAGGTGTCATTCGACATGATTGATGCAATTGCATACGCGAAGGTCCGCTGATGGCGGACATGGGCTGTCAGAAAGAACCCATTCAATAATTTCCAATGGCTGCTTTGCATAAGGCTAATTTGGTTGGCACATAGCAATTATTGTTCTCATAACTCAGTTTTGTCTAGCCTTGCCAAAGACGTATGACAGTGAGGGATAAAACCGCTTTCTGTAACTCATAATGTTGGTTAGTATGGGCTATACAAGGAGATTTATCACTCATGGTTTGGAACTGGTAGCAGCCTGATTGGCCTCATTTTACTTACGAGGAATCCCAGGCTTGTCGGCCTGTTGTTTAGTGCCTTCAAGCACCTTGGCGAAGAGGACAAGGGGGGCCGCACCATCAAACTCATCAGTGGTGAAGCATTGAAAACACCGGAGATTGAGGGTGAATATCTGGATCATGCTAACCTCCAATAAATCGGCATAATCCCGAGCCGTCACCCACACTGGTTTCCTTTAGGCTTTTTACATTCGGTCACATGATCTTTGACATCCAGCTTGCTGCCTTTTCGAGAATCCGCTGGCAGACTTTCCAGGACATCTTCCATGGCGCACACAAAATCGGCATTCGCTTTGGCTGGAATATGCCAACATTTCTTTAGTCACGGCTTATGCGCGTTTTTTTGAGGTTTGCCTAACCGTTTCGTCACTGATTGAAGCGACTGGTTTGCCTTCAACCAGCTTGTCTGCCAAGATCACAGCCAAAAAAAGATATTTTCCTATGGCGAATAAACAGCCATCGGTGAATAATGTTCGGCTTACTGGAATCATAATCACCTGCGAACAATGAGCCTGCGCTATCAGCTAAACATCAGGATTTTATTTTCTTCCTTGTGCATTTTAATATTGGGTGGGTCGATAGCGATCTGGCAGGCACGCCATGCCGTCGAAAAGGAAATCGATTCTTCCATTAACCTGGCCCTACAGCTGATTACCTTCAGCTTGTCACGGGCATCGCAGACGACCCCTACGGAAACCGACTGGCTCGCCAGGTTGAATTCACTCAAGGAAACTCGGCACCTGAGTATTCAGCTTAAAAAGCCTTCTGGGCAAATAATCAACATTACCCACGACAAGCTCGCAACCGATGCAGGCAATAGGCCACCGCAATGGTTTATTGACTTGGTTGGCGCCCAGTATCCCAAGGCCGAGCACCAAATTACCAGCCCCAGTGGCGAACATATCACGCTGCTTATTATGGCCGATCCGCTGGATGAAATAACGGAAGTCTGGCAAGAAAGCATGGCTTTTTTTAGTTCCATTTTTTTCCTGACGCTGTTTACTTTTTTGGCCGTCCACATGGTCTTTAACAAGGCGATAAAGGCCATCGCCGTTATTGTCGATGCGCTAAAAGTCATCGAAACCGGGCAATACCAGCAAAAACTGCCGAAATTCTCCACCCAGGAATACGACAGCATCGCCAGGGCCATCAATCATATGACTGGTGTATTGAACGAAGCCAAACAGCAGAATAGGTCATTGACCCAGCATTCACTGGCAATACAGGAAGACGAAAGGCAGCGGCTAGCGCAGGAACTGCATGACGAGCTGGGACAATCGTTGACCGCCATCAAAGTCATGGCTGTCACGGCGGCCCATGAAAAAGCAAACGTCAGTAAATCCACCGAGTCCATTATCAGCATTTGTGACCACTTGATGACGGTGGTGCGTTCGATGATGCATCAACTGCACCCGCTAATTTTAACCGAACTGGGCCTGAAAGCGACCCTGGAAGATTTATTGGATCACTGGTCGGCAAGACATCCTGAGTTATCGCTAGCCATGGCCTGCTCTGATGAGGTCGATCATCTGGAGCAAAAAATCACTATTCAGGTATTCAGGGTTGTGCAGGAATGCTTGACCAATATTGTGCGTCATGCCCAGGCAAACAAGGTTACTATTGATTTGGAAATCGGGCATGAGTTCGGAGCCAGAAAGCTGCTAAGGCTGGAAGTCAAGGATGATGGGAAAGGAGGGTCGCCAGAAATGATAAAATCGGGTTTCGGCTTATTGGGTATGCGGGAAAGAATTACCAGCCTGGGCGGTGAATTTACCATTCAAACCCAGCCCCAGCAAGGGATGAATATCATTGCCAGTATTCCACTGACATGAAAGAGCGGATCAAAGTGATATTGGTTGACGATCACGCTGTCGTGCGGGCAGGATTTCGACTGCTGTTGTCGGTGGCAGGGCACATCGATGTCATAGCCGAAGCCGAACGGGGTGAGCAAGCCTGTCAGTTATATCTGGAAAAGCAGCCGAATGTCATGGTACTGGATTTATCGATGCCGGGCATAGGCGGACTGGAAAGCATACGGCGTATTTGCAGCCGCGACAGTGATGCCAAAATACTGGTTTTTAGCGTCCATGATGAAATGGTCTATGTCAATCGCGCCATGAATGCAGGGGCGAAGGGCTATATCACCAAGAATAGCGCTCCCGGCATATTGGTGGCGGCCATACAGAGAATCGCTGACGGCGATATCTATATTGAGCGGGGGCTGATGAAAAACAGGCCCGCGCAAAATAACGCGGCTAGTTATCGAACCCTGATTGATTCCCTTTCCGCCAGGGAATTCGACGTGTTCCTGCTACTGGCAAAAGGCCTGACAGTCCATAAAGTGGCCGATGAACTATGTCTTGGCTATAAGACTGTTGCCAATTACGGCACACAAATCAGAAATAAACTGAATGTGTCAACGGTCGCTGAGTTGGCGCATATCGCCATGGTTTTGGGGGTGATGAAAAAATGAAAGCGTTGGACAGTCATGATCTATTTGATTAGGGAAGTACAGTTTAATTGCCAACAGATAAAACGCTTTTGTATTGTGTCAGGACGTGTTTTAAAAGCGTCGCGAGCGGTTCGAGTGCAAGGCGCACGGAGCGCAGAAACCGGAGTATACGTGGTGTACATGAGGATTTCGAGCACCGCGCAGCCCTGTCCTGAGCCCCTGTCGAAGGGGCAGCAATCGAGCCGCGTAGCAGCTTTTAAAACACGTTCTTAGGAAAAACTGTCTTTCAATCGCCTGACCTTGGCAAAAATATCCACAGGCCTGCTGTTGGTCATGGCAACGGCCTTTTGCAATTCCACGCTGTCTTCCCTGAAAAAAGGATTGCTTGCCAGTTCCTCAGCTATGGTTGTGGGAACCGTCGGCTGGTTGTTACTACGAAGACGGTTTACTTCAACCATCCGCTGTTGCAAACGTAGGTTACCGGGTTCTACCGTCAATGCAAACTGGCCATTGGTCTGGGTGTATTCATGAGTGCAGTACACCAAGGTTGAGGTCGGCAACGCTTTTAATTTTTGCAAGGAGTGCCACATTTGCTCGGCAGTGCCTTCAAACAAACGGCCACAACCCATCACGAATAAGGTATCGCCGCAAAACAGGGTATTGTCTTCAGCAAAATGGTAAACGATGTGCGCCCGGGTATGGCCGGGCGTGGCAATAATACTGGCTTTATGCTGCCCTAATGGCACGACATCACCTTCATGGACACCTACATCAATTCCGGGAATCCTGTCCCAATCAGCTTGCGCCGCAATAATTTTACAGCCGGTTTTTTGTTTGAGATGGAGATTGCCGCCTACATGATCTGAGTGATGATGGGTGTTAAGAATATAAGTGAGCTGCCAGCCTTTTTCCTTTAGGGCATCTAAAACGGGTTGGGCAAGCGCAGGGTCGATTACCGCCGTTTCACGCGAAACAGGCTCATGAATAAGGTAAATATAATTGTCAACCAGCACGGGTAACGTTATGATTTCAATCATAAGTATTAGCTTTCCACAAACTCCCGAATTTGCCTCAATATCCCCTGGCCATCAAGGCCGCAGAGGGAAAGCAACTCCTCCCTTGTGCCCTGTTCGATAAAGGCATCGGGCAGGCCGATGTTGAGGGTGTGCCTCAGTGTCTTCCGGCTGTGCAGGAAGGTGTTGACGGCGCTGCCGGCGCCGCCCGAGATGACGTTCTCTTCTATTGTGACGATGATGTCGTGTTCTTTTGCCAGTTGTAGTATGAGTCCTTCGTCAATGGGCTTGACAAAGCGCATGTTGGCGACGGTGGCATTGAGCTGTTTGCCTGCTGCTTCGGCGGGGGCGACCATGCTGCCCCAGGCGAGGATGGCGATGCGTTCGCCTTTGAGCCTGGTTTCGGCCTTGCCGATGGGCAAGGTTTCCAGGGTCTTTTCGACGGTTACGCCAGGACCTTTGCCGCGCGGGTAGCGAACGGAGGCGGGGCCTTCGTGCAGGAAGCCGGTGGTGAGCATCTGCCGGCATTCGTTTTCGTCGGCGGGCGCCATGACGAGCATATTGGGGACACAGCGCAGGTAGCTGTGGTCGAAGCTGCCGGCATGGGTGGGGCCGTCGGGGCCGACCAGGCCGGCACGGTCTAACGCGAACAGGACATCGAGGCCCTGGATGGCAACGTCGTGGATGAGCTGGTCGTAGGCGCGTTGCAGGAAGGTGGAGTAGATGGCGACGACGGGCTTTGCGCCTTGGCAGGCCTGGCCTGCGGCCAGGGTGACGGCGTGCTGTTCGGCGATGGCGACATCGAAGTAGCGTTTGGGGTATTGCTCGGAGAATTTGACGAGGCCGGAGCCTTCGCGCATGGCGGGGGTGATGCCGAGCAGCCGCCCGTCCTGTTCGGCCATGTCGCACAGCCAGTCGCCGAAGACTTCGGTGTAGGTCGGGTGCGGCGAGGGCTTGGATTTTGGCAAGGATTCTTGGGTTGGGTCGAAGGCGGGGACGCCGTGGTAGGCCAAGGGGTCTTTTTCGGCGGGAGGGTAGCCTTTGCCTTTTTTGGTGACGATGTGCAGGAACCTGGGGCCGGCGATGTGCTTGAGGTTCTCCAGGGTGGACACGAGCATGTCGACGTCGTGGCCGTCGATGGGGCCGATGTAGTTGAAGCCGAGTTCTTCGAACAGGGTGCCGGGGACGATCATGCCTTTCATGTGCTCTTCGGTCCTACGGGCGAGTTCCCAGACGCTGGGCATTTTGCTGAGGGCTTTTTTGCTTTCTTCGCGGACGGAGGAGTAGAGCTTGCTGGACAGGATCTTGGTGAGGTAGTTGTTCATGGCGCCGACGTTGGGCGAGATGGACATGTCGTTGTCGTTGAGGATAACCAAAAGGTTGGCATCTATTGCCCCGGCATGGTTCATGGCCTCATAGGCCATGCCGCCGGTGATGCTGCCGTCGCCGATGATGGCGACCATGTGCCTGTCTTCGCCCTTGAGCCCGGCGGCGATGGCCATGCCCAAGGCGGCGCTGATGGAGGTGCTGGAATGGCCGACCCCGAAGGCGTCGTATTCGCTCTCGGCTCGGCTGGGGAAGGCGCAGACGCCGCCCTGGGTGCGGATGCTGGTCATGCGCCCTTTGCGCCCGGTGAGGATCTTGTGGGGGTAGGCCTGGTGGCCGACATCCCAGACCAGCTGGTCGCGGGGGGTGTCAAAGACGTAGTGCAGGGCAACGGTGAGTTCGACGGTGCCCAACCCCGCCGAGAAATGCCCCCCGGAGATGCTCACCGATTGGGTCAGGAATTCCCGCAGTTCCTTCGCCAAGGCCCTTAACTGCCCCTTCCTTAGCTTCCTGACATCCGTGGGGTAGGCGATGG
>NZ_JBKKBJ010000271.1:0-10310 GCF_046714055.1 Methyloglobulus sp.
TTCGCCTATCGGTTTAACCGCCGATTTCGGTTGGATACGCTACCGATGCGCTTGCTTGTGGCCGCCATTGCCATCGGGCCACGATCTGGTGCTTGGCTTCGCTCGGCTGAAGCAGCTTGCTAATCAGGAGAAGTTTTGTATAGAACCAGTGAAAGCGTTATTTTTGCCTTTAGCTATTTTGTTTTAACTTACGGCATACCGATGCTATTTATGGATATATAACGTCCACCCTAACCGCAAGACCAATCCAGTCTTAACGAGCAGCTTCAATATTTTACGAAACGAAAAAGCCGGAATTGCCCACTTTTTCTGTGGTTGCGAGCGCAGTAATCCCTGTTGCACTCGTTTAGCCTCTTCCCCGGCAAATGGGAATTAACTCATCCCCACACAAAATGTATACAGTCATCAGTGAATAGGTATAATCCCTACCCTAAGAATAATGCACTTATTTGCTCGCCATACACCGCTAAAAAAAACTTATAATTAAAATAAACCAGAGGAGTGGAAACTATGCTGTTATCAACATCAGCATCAATTGTTATTGCCTTATCGATGGGTATTGCCGGAGTCGGATTTGTACTTTGGCAATTAAAACGGGTACTTGCTTACGACCAGGGTAATGAGGTCATGCGCGAGATTGGTTTAGCTATTCAGGAAGGCGCGTCTGCTTTTCTGGTACGCGAATACCGCGTTATTGCCATTTTTGTGGTGATCGTCGCCACCGTCATTTCCGTATTCTTGCAATGGCAGACGGCGTTTTGTTTTGTTGCGGGTGCAATTGCCTCAGCCGGTGCCGGCTATCTGGGCATGTATGTTGCCGTGCGCGCCAACACCCGCACTGCCGCTGCTGCCAGTCGCGGACTCCATGAAGGCTTACGGGTTGCCTTTGGCAGTGGCGCTATTATGGGCATGTCTGTCGTCAGCTTCAGCCTTATTGGTATGACGCTGCTGTACCTGTTCTTTAACAACGACCCCAATCATCTGACTTATATTACTGGTTTTGGTTTTGGTGCCAGCAGTATCGCCCTGTTTGCCCGGGTAGGCGGCGGCATCTTTACTAAAGCTGCCGATGTGGGCGCTGATCTGGTGGGCAAGGTTGAAAAAGGCATCCCGGAAGATGATCCGCGCAATCCCGCCGTGATTGCCGACAACGTGGGCGATAATGTAGGTGATGTCGCGGGTATGGGTGCAGACTTGTTTGAGAGCTATAGCGGTTCCATTATTGCCGCCGCAACACTGGGCGCGGCATTGGGCAAAGGCTCAACTGTTGCATTTATCGGCTTGCCGTTTCTGGTTGCTGCCGTCGGTGTCCTCTCCAGCCTGTTTGGGATTTACATGGTGATTGGCAAAGAGCCAGTTGAAAATCAGGATGCCAATGCAGCCGCCGACTCATCGCTAATCTCCAGAATCGTCATTTATCTGAGCCGATATGTGGCAAAAATTGACGAAAACGCTAGCCTGGAAGACTTATTGACCGCGCTACGGCGCTCCGTTTGGGGCGCTTCCGTGGTTATTTTGGGCCTTTCTTTACTGGCTGTGTTGCTGTCAGGCTTACACTTCAATTATTGGCTGGTTATTGTGGTCGGTTTAGTGGCCGGAAACGCCATTGCTTACGCAACTGAGCACTTCACCTCCTATACCGAAAAACCGACACTGGCGATTGCCAAGGCAACCCAAACGGGAGCGGCAACCACGATCATACAAGGTTTAGCCGTGGGCATGATGAGTACTGCCTTGCCGGTACTCATCACTGCTTTTGCCATACTCCTCAGTATATGGCTGGGACATAAGGCCGATGGCACGCTCGCTGCCGGCCTATACGCGGTCGCGCTGGCGGGTGTTGGCATGTTGAGCACGTTGGGAGTCACCCTGGCGACTGATGCTTACGGGCCAGTAGCCGATAATGCTGGCGGTATTGCTGAAATGAGCCATCTGCCTAAGGAAGTCAGGCATCGTACTGATGCGCTTGATAGCTTGGGAAACACCACTGCCGCTACCGGCAAAGGCTTTGCTATTGGCTCAGCCGTTTTGACCGCATTGGCATTAATCGCCGCTTATGTGACAGCGGCCAAAATTGAGCAATTGGACATCCTAGGCCCCACCATGCTGCCCGGTTTACTGATTGGCGCTATGATGCCGTATCTCTTCTCTGCCCTCACCATGATGGCAGTGGGCAAAGCGGCGCATGAAATTGTGCTGGAAGTGCGACGGCAATTTCATGAAATACCCGGTTTAATGGAAGGCACAGGCAAACCTGATTACAAGGCCTGCGTGGCTATCAGCACGGAAAGCGCACTACGTGAAATGATTTTGCCCGGCTCATTGGCGGTCATTGTTCCCATTGTTGTCGGTCATGTGCTGGGCAAAGAAGCGCTGGCTGGCCTATTGGTTGGCACATTGTTGTCGGGCTTTCTGCTGGCGGTGATGATGGCAAACGCTGGCGGCGCATGGGATAACGCGAAAAAATGGATCGAAACCGGACAATATGGCGGCAAAGGCTCGGATGCGCACAAAGCCGCCGTCGTTGGCGACACCGTTGGCGACCCCTTCAAGGATACCAGCGGCCCATCCCTGAATATCTTAATCAAACTGATGACCATTGTGAGCCTTGTCTTTGCCAGTTCATTTGGGTCAGGGTGGTTGAGTTTTTAGCATCATTAACTTCGATTTCTTTCAGTCAAGAAATACACATGAATTTAACTACCGCCTATCTCTGTGATACCTATGCCGGCAAAGAAAACTTTCAGATTGCCGAACCTTTGTTGCGCTCATACGGTGGCAATCAGGCTTTTAGCGGTTCGATCGCCACGCTGAGATGCTTCGAAGATAATGCGATGCTAAAAAAAATCCTGGCAGAAAAAGGGGATAACAGGGTATTGGTCGTTGATGGCGGCGGTTCGCATCGATGCGCCCTATTGGCCGCTCAACTGGCAACAATGGCTTTTGAAAACGGCTGGCAAGGTATTGTTATTTATGGCTGTATCAGGGAAACATCGTTGTTAAACAAAATTCCGATTGGCATCCGGGCGCTACATGCACATCCCTTGCTTTGCCATGGAAAAGACACGGGCGACCGTGACGTATTGATTACTTTTGCTGGAGTCAATTTCAGGAAAGATCATTTTTTATATGCCGATACGGATGGAATCATCGTATCTGAAACGATGTTGAGTTAAAATAGCAATACACTAACCAACCGTAGAAGTCAAACCATGCAAATCGTACTCGCTAACCCCCGTGGATTCTGTGCCGGTGTTGACCGCGCCATTGATATTGTCGATCAGGCGCTGGAAACCTTTGGCGCCCCCATTTATGTCCGGCATGAAGTGGTCCACAACCGGACTGTTGTTGACGGATTGAAAGAAAAAGGCGCTATTTTTATTGAAGACATATCGGATGTGCCTGTGGGCTCCTACCTGATCTTCAGCGCTCACGGCGTATCCAAGCAGGTACAAAAAGAAGCTGTGGAACGCAAACTGACCGTTTTTGATGCGACCTGCCCCCTCGTCACCAAGGTACATTTACAAGTCGCCAAACATGCAAAGTCTGACCGTGAAGTCATCCTGATCGGTCATGCCGGACATCCGGAAGTGGAAGGCACCATGGGGCAATATGATAAATGTACCGATAATGGTGGAATCTATCTGGTGGAAACTCCTGCAGATGTCGCTAATTTGAAAGTCAATAATCCCGATAATCTGGCTTATGTCACCCAAACAACCTTGTCAATGACTGACACCAAGGTGATGGTCGACGCTTTGCGGACGCGTTTTACCTCCATCCAGGAACAGAAAAAGGATGATATTTGTTATGCCACACAAAACCGCCAGGATGCGGTTTATGATCTAGCCAAAACGGCGGACACCATCCTGGTTGTTGGTTCACCCAATAGTTCTAATTCCAACCGCTTGCGGGAAATAGCCGAACAACTCGGTAAACCCGCTTACCTGATCGACACCGCCCAGGATATGCAAAAAGACTGGTTTGGAAACAGTAAAGTTGTCGGTGTCACGGCGGGCGCTTCCGCACCTGAAGTGCTGGTACAAGAAGTGATTGACCAATTGAAGGCGTGGGGCGGACAAACTGCCGCCGAACTAAAAGGTATTGAAGAAAAGGTAGTATTCTCCTTGCCCAGAGGATTGAAAAAATCGGCTTAACTTAATTCATGCCAGCGGAAATTGATGCCGTTCGCCTGGATAAATGGCTTTGGGCTGCCCGGTTTTATAAAACCCGCAAACTGGCAACGAATGCCATCACCGGCGGGAAGGTGCATGTCAATGGACAGCGAACCAAACCTGGAAAAGATGTCAAAATCGGCACAGAAATTACCGTCAACAAGAGCGGCTATACCTGGGAGATAAGCATTGCCGCCATCACTGGGCAGCGGCGCTCCGCCAAAGATGCCTTGCTGCTCTATCTGGAAACGCCGGAAAGCTTTGCCAAACGTCAACATCGAATCCAGGAACAGCGCGAACAAAAAGAACTGTTCAACTTTACCGGAATCGATCATAAACCCAACAAAAAAGAGCGGCGCTTAATCCATCGTTTCAAGCAGGGTTAGCTCAACCGATGCGCCACCTTATTTCGGCAGCATCCTATTTAACGCACGTATCGTGTAGTTTTCCATGTTGACAAACACTTTGTGGTAGCATTAAAAGATTGCGTTTGATAGCCTATTACGCTATCTACTAAACATGGACAAAACCCATCAAAAAACCCTTAAGGCCATTTTCGAAAGCCCAGACAACGGCAATATCGAATGGTCTCGAATTGAATCCTTATTGGTTGCAGTGGGTTGTAGAGTTATTGAAGGCAGTGGGTCATCAGTAACTTTTGAAAAAATGGGATGAAGGTGTCCTTCCATCGCCCGCACCCACAAAAAGAAGCGCTCCGGTATCGCATTAAAGATGTCAGAGAATTTTTAACCCGTATAGGATTTGCACCATGAGCAACACTATGACCTACAAAGGCTATTCAGCCCGTATCGAATACGACGATGAGGATGCCATCTTTGTTGGACATTTGGCAGGGATTAAAGATATTGTCGGATTTCATGCCGAATCAGTCGCTGAATTGCGTACAGCGTTTAAAAGCGCCGTGGATGATTATCTGGATGCTTGCGAAAAACTGGGACAAGAGCCCGATAAAACGGCCAGCGGGAAAATGATGTTGCGGGTGCCGCCAAAAATTCACGCTGCGGCATTAACGGCAGCACAACTAGCTGGAAAAAGCCTTAACCAGTGGGCTGCTGAGGCGTTTAACCGAGCCATTAACCAATAACTTATAACTTTTATGGAATACTCCGGATGCCGGACAGGGCAAGTTGTCCCGTCCGTAAGGTTTCATGTCGGGTAAGAGTAGCGACAAAGCTCAATCCTAGGGAAGCGTTAGAAACGGGGTTGTAAACTCATCCCGCATCAGGGCTCTCGCACAGTCGATCCACCTCTGTCCCTGGCAGCACACAAGCCCGTAGGTACGGCACTACTACGGCAGCATCCAGATCTGGATCGGCGACGCCTAGGGATATGAAGAACTCCCGCCGCATCTCCTGATAGATAGCAGCGTCTTTCTTTTTCTCTTCCACGTCAGAGCAATCCTGATACTTGTTGACATGGCTCCAGTAGCTCGCCATCGAACACACAACACTGCGAGATCCGGTCAAGAGGATATTGAGCTTTGCCGCAGTTATCAGCCGATTTGCTTCCTCACCTTTCTATGGCGCCTGCCAAAGTAAGGCCTGACCTTCAAGAAACCCCGAATATGCCTTCTTTCTTAGTTCGAG
Organism: Methyloglobulus sp.; assembly: GCF_046714055.1. Taxonomy (GTDB): domain Bacteria; phylum Pseudomonadota; class Gammaproteobacteria; order Methylococcales; family Methylomonadaceae; genus Methyloglobulus. The sequence continues at coordinate 5,783 of NZ_JBKKBJ010000271.1, forward strand.
GTGGCTTTCCTCCAGCACGCGACTTCTCGTCAAATAGTGGGTGACGGTTGCGCTAACTACACCAGAGAGCACACCGACTATTGCCATTACCAGTGCAAGATGCCTCTCTAGCCATGACTTCTCAACCATATCCTTACCTCAAGTTTCTGAGCAACCTCAGGCCGCATAACAAGTGATTGTAATTTCAGTACATCTACCATATTTTTGGTCTAACGACAATAAATTTATGATCTAAAGTCCATTTACTAACTGAATAACATCCTGTAATACAATGATATACAGTTCTGGATATCTTGACATGCTGGCTATTCCACCCCATTGATTACAAACAGGTTGGCGGCTTGGGCAGTCCTGCTAGTTTACAAGCGTATTTCAGGGGGCCATCAGGAAATAAATGGTGTAAATATCGGCTATTGCCTTTGTCATCACCCAATGTTTTCGCTATCGCCTTGATAAACATCCGCGTATTCGGCAAATGTTTGTATTGATCATAGTACGACCTGATGAACAAGATAATTTCCCAGTGCTGGTCGCTGAGCGTTATGTTTTCCTGTTGGGCAAGGTGTACTGCTACTTCTTCGCTCCAATCCAGCCTGTTCACTAGAAAGCACTGCTCCGTTGTTTCTAAAGACAGGCCACTAACCATCACTACCATGATGTAATCAACGGGTTTTCTACGGTAAGTTTGACGAGACCTGAGTAGTCTATGGCCTCCAATCCTGTCACCAGCTCAGGCACAAGTATACCCCTGACTGCCATATCCTCAGACAACACATATAGACGGTTGCAGTTGAGCTTAGCGATTAGCACATCAGCTAACCTACCTTTTTGCAAAACGCCTAACACGGCGCTTTCGAGGAACACGGCAACATCGCCGGAATCTATTCTATCCAGGATTGCGGGGTCAATGGGTGATCGAAAAATCAGGTGGAGCATTAATTATTATCAGTCAGCTTAAGTCCGATAATACCAAAAATAACCAGGGAAATAGATAATAACCTGTAAGGTTCAGTGGATTCTTTGAACAATACGATGCCCAGTATCGCAACACCTACCGCGCCCATACCTGTCCAAACCGCATAAGCAGTACCTACTGGAAGAAATTTAATCGCCTCCATAAGCAAAAACAGGCTCACACCACCCGATGCAAGGGTAATCAAACTAGGAATCAAGCGAGTAAAACCCTGGTTATATTTAAGGCTCAAAGCGAAAACGATTTCCGTCAAACCTGCAGAAAACAATAAGAACCACGCCAATAGACACCCCTAACTGATTATTTTTAAGAAAGGCTATTTTACTATCAATCCAAACAACCAATAGGCAAATCACACGCCTATTTGCTTTCTTCCACTCAAATAACGCTAATTTGCTTGTTCAAATAGAAAATTGCCCAAGTTCTGTTGGCATTTCATCAACGGAAAATCAAGCGCTTACCGTCACATCCAGTCGGCATGGATACCTTCCCTGGCCCCTGGATTCCGGCGACCTCCATGGATGGAGGAAGTGCGGAAGAGGATATGGAATCCTCGCCGCCTATCCGTGCCGGAATGACGATGCATCTTTCGACATTTAGACCTAGCCCTATGTTTTTGCTAATTTAAGTTTCGGCAATAAAATGTCAAAAATTAGGCTTGCTGTTTACAAACCAGAAACCGTGCAAGAGAATCGTGAATGCGGATAATATGCTATAGGTGAATAGCCCCGCCAACAGTCAATCATGAGTCCTTGAGTTTACGCAAGACTCTATCTCCCGAAGGGAGAAAGGAGATTTCTGGATTTTTAGAGGCTCCCTAAGGTTAACTTCACGCGTCCTTGTTTATAGATCGAATTTGAATGTCTCGCTGTGTAAAAGGTATTTCAATGTTATTTTCACGCAGCATCTTTTCCAAATTGACATGCAAATTGTGGGTAACAGGCACGCGGTTCCCTAGTTCACCGACAAAAACCCGGATAGAAAACTCCAATCCACTCTCCCCAAAACCAACGAACACCACGCCAGGAGCAGGATCTTCCAACACTAACGGCGTAGCCCGTACCGCCTCAATCATCACCTTATGTGCCAACTCTACATCTGAACCATAGACAATACTAATGGGAATAACGATTCGAGTGGCCGTATCGCTCAAAGTCCAGTTGACTAACTGGCTGGTAATAAAGGTTTTATTGGGCACAATCAGCTCCTTTTTATCCCGATCGATAAGCGTTGTAGCACGCATTTGGATACGGCTAACTTTGCCCGTCACGTTGTTGATGGTTACCGTATCGCCGACCCGGATTGGCCGTTCGAATAATAAGATTATACCAGAGACGAGATTGGCAAAAATTTCCTGCAACCCGAAACCCAGACCCACACTCAGTGCCGCAACCAGCCACTGTACCTGTGACCAACTGCCGCCCAATTGATTAGCAACACAAATAAAGCCGATAGCAATAATAAGGTAATTGGCTAATTGATTGACAGCATAGCGACCGCCTGCCGCTATGGACAAGCGGCTGAACACTAACAATTCCATAAGCCCGGAAAAATTTAGTACCGATACAACCACAATAAAAACATACAGCCCGGCCATTAACAGATTAGTCATTGTAATCGGCTGATAGCTTTCCTGATTATCAATAGTCACTAGATGCTGCCAAAGCTCAATACGGTCCAAAAATGAAAAAGCCGGGAGGATATTGCTCCAAATCATCCAGAACCCGACGATCAGGCTAATACCGATAAACACAATTAGCAGCTTGATTGTTTGTGCATTAATAGTGGGTATATCAATCAGTTGTTCATCAACCGGGAGCGCCGGATCATCACCACCAACCCCTTCTTCCGATGACACTTGTTTTTCACTCAGCGCAGCCGTCTTGCGTTTTTGCCTGGCATTTTTTAACGCCAATTGCCGATTGACGAGCGTTAACCACCGAATAGCCATTTCATGAATAAGGACGATGATAAATATAAGCCGCAGCGTGGCAATCAGCTTTTGTTGCAATTCCAAGGCACTCAGGTAATAACCCGCCACCGCAAACCCGACAATCACGAGGGGAATGGAAAGAATCAGTGGATACCAGATATAACGTAGCTTGGTAAACCAGTCATCGGGATGATTTTTGATGTAAGCCTGCAATAATCCGGTCGTTGGGTTCAGCAATCTGGCAAAAAACACCGACAGTGCAATCATAATGACTATGAGCGCCAAACGTCCCAGGTTATCGCTATGACTGGACAACGCCGATGCGCCAGTGCTATTGATGATGAAAACACCCGGCACAATAACAAAACGTAACCAGGCAGCCTGCCTTTTTAACAAGTTAGCAGAGTTTTTTTGCCATTGAAAATGCCTTACTGCTATTCCGTTAGCGGCAAACAAACGATAAAAAAATTGCAGCACAAACAAGGGAACAGCGGTACTTTGTAAACCTGCGCCAACCGCTTTGCTAAAATCGGCGCCATGCGAATTGCCACTGAGAAACCAACCCAATAAATAAACAAATAACGGCAAAGGCAACACCAGGATTAGCGTGTAAGCGAGCGCTTTCAGCGTGAAGTAAAAATTGTCGGTGTAAATTTTTTCAATTTTTTCCGCTATCGTCATCAATTGCCGTTTTGCCCAATTCCTGACCATAGGCAACACCGCTGAAGCTATTATGGCGATAAAAGTAAGAAACAGGTTTTGCCAGGCAATCATTGCGGTGTCTTTAATCAATGCCACCCAGTTTAGCGGTGACAACAGCCAACTGATTGAATCGTAAAGCCCACGCAAATAGTCAGAATTGATCGGCGCTGAACTCGGCACCCATAGCAAACGCTCATCCAGATAACCGGCAAATTTATTGGCCTGGGCTAGCATCTGTTGCTTGGCAAAATCAAAATCACCCAAGGTACGCAAATAGGCGGTGTCTGCAGCCGACAGCTTGGTTGATAACTCTTTCTGGTTATTCAACAACACCCTTAGCTCCGCCTGTATCATCATACGTTTATCGGCGGGCAAAGCATTATCAACGTGTTGACTCATCAAGTCTTTTAAATAGCCATCCATATCCGAAAATGACTTGAGTTTGTCTTCAATCTTGAATTGTTCGAGACTGGTTAAAGCCGTCTCGTTTTGGATCGCTTCGGACGCCAGGATAAGCTGATCCTGGCTGGCTAAATTGCGCCGCTGTTCACGAAGGATTTTGCCTAAAACAGGGCTTAACCCTGCCAAACTGATTTTTTTTTCCGCACTTTTAAAATCAGCCTCAATTTCGCTTGCGGTAGCATCTACTCTACTTTTAAGTTCACTATATGTTTCAATCTTGGCAGTAATTGCCTGCAAATCGCGGCTGTACTGAATATTCTCCCGAGCAGCCTGTTGGATAAGGCTGTGCTTGCCGGAAGCCGTTTTCTCAGCTTGGGTCAGTTCATTCTCCAAATGGATCGCTTCCTGCTGTTTCCGCTCGTTAACGAGATTTTCGATGGCGATAATGGCCGGACTCAGCAGTTCTTTCTGGATATTCAATAATTGCAGCTTAGATTTTAACAATTCGACCCGGACAA
>NZ_JBKKBJ010000272.1:0-38924 GCF_046714055.1 Methyloglobulus sp.
CTGGAGTGCCTTTCAATCAAACACAAGCTCAATCATTTTGCTCTCAGGGCTAAATTGTATTTGAAAGCCGTCCGGCTGGCTTTCGACGAGCTTCAAACGCTTAAGTGCGTAAGGTGAGTTATTAATATGGCAAATTACACCTGGGAACCAATCGAACCTTTGTCGGACGACCGCGTTATTGATCTTGCTTCAATGCGATCACTCTACGATTCTTGGCGTATATTTAAAGGTCGTCTACAAAATTCAAGTGAAAGTAGTTTTCGTGAGTTCAATCAGAGGCTTGTTTGTAGGTTGAGAGTGGAAACAGGAATTTTGTAAGGCTATACACCATTAAATATTGAAAATTCCCCTGAGCGGCACAGAGCAGCGTTTCCGGTTTGAGCTGGTGGCGCTGCTCAAAAGCCCGTCGCCCGCCCAGGTAGTTTGGCAAGTAGCGGGTTGCCACGCCATCGAAGCGTGCAACCCACTGCTCAAACCGCCCGTGAAAGGCATTGACTTTCTGCCCGTGGTAAGCGCCATTGACGCGCTGGTTTTGTCTGAGGTTAAGACTTTATGGCGGATACCTTCGGCATCACAGGACGCCGCATAGGTGGCGCTACGCCGCGCTTTCTAGGCTCACTACCCAGGTTCCGTTGGCCTTTGTCCGATTCCAGCAGATAGGCTCCATCGGCTTCGGTTATGTTGTGCAGCTTAGCGGGGCGATCCTGGCTGATCCAGATCAAGAACCAATGCCGCCAGTGGAAACCGGTGTTGCGATGGACACCTTAATAGCCGACATTTGATGGACAATCCAATGATACGCTGGTTACGTAAGCTTAAAATGCTGACGTAGCGTCCATCTGTCGGTAGCCAGCGTCCATGAATTGCCAATAGGGTAATGCTGTTAATCTCCTCATCTTCAGGCGAAGAATTCATGGCATCTCACGAATAATCGTCGTGTCAGCGTTTACGGTGTTGCGCTGTGTTTCTTTTGTATCGTTGACAAGGCTAGGTGCGCTCAATGAAGTTTCCTGGTTTGGTTTTGGCAGGGAAGGCTGCGGCTCTTTTTTCAATTCGCGTATCAAAAGAATTTGTTCTTTTCCATAGATGGCGTGTTGTCCTGGTCTTGTCTTATGTGCCGTGAAATTCCCGTTCCTGTATTCCGACATGAGCAGGATAATATTGGCGAGGATGACTAATAGGCAAAGTATTTTCATGACTGCTTAGTTAACGTTAAGGCAAGTCCACGTAGCACTAAATCGGGATCGATAATAGTGGGTGTGGGTAAGTGTGCGGCAATGATTTTAGCATCCCCGCCCGTTAACAGTAACTGCAAGGTGTCGGGCTGATTTTTTAGCACAATCTCGATAAGTCCGCAAGCAGCCGATAAAGTGCCATTATAGATAGCTGCATCGGTATTTGTTGCGAGGCCAAATGGGTAATTGGTTTCACTCAGTTTGAGATTTTCGGCGCCTTTTGCGAGCGATTCTTTCATTAACCGTAAGCCCGGGTTTATCAAGCCGCCTAGATGCTTGCCTGAAGTATCGACAACATCTACTGTAATAGCTGTACCGCAATCCACTATGCAGAGCGCTTTCCGGTAGCTGTGATAGCCTGCGACCATACTTAGCCACCGGTCAACCCCTAACATTTCCGGTTCCTGGTAGGCATTACAAATACCGAATGCTTTTGTCCCGGATTTTGCCGGAATGATAGTTATCCCCGGCCAGAGTTCACCAGCTATCGACAAAACTAGCTCGAATAATCGGCTAGCGCTGACACAGGAGATGGCTAACTGATCGGGTGGGTTGATAGTTTGCCATAATTGGAGGAGTGTATTCCGGTTAACCTTTGTGTTGCTAATGGGAAGGCCGGAAACTATATCAAGGTTTTTGTTGGTGCCCCACTTGAGCCGGGTATTACCCATATCGATCAATAAGCTCATGACATGTTGTCCCTGAAACTGACTTCGCCGGACGCAAAAGCCTGGATGCTGCCATCAGGCCGGGTTAGCAGCAACAGCCCTTGGTCATCAATGCCTTTCACAATGCCATCATAGCGATGTTGCCCGATGAAAAACGTTGCGGGTTTGTCTTTGAGGCAATCAAATTCCCGCCATTCGTCCAAATAGGCTGCTATCCCAGCTTCTTCAAATTCAGCAATCGCTAAGAGCAGCTGATTGAGCAAGGTTCCTGCCAAAGCATTTCGGCAGAGTTGTTGTTGCCCGATTATTTGGGTTAAATCGATCCACTGCTGGTTAATGGAAGCAGCCTCTGTTTCCGGTAAGTAGATATTTAAACCCAGGCCTATGACCGCTGTGCAAGGGCCATCAGACTCACCGGAGACTTCAACCAAAATGCCGCCCAGTTTTTTGTCCTGACAATAAATGTCATTGGGCCATTTTAAACGAAAAACATCCGCATAGTGGAGTTTCAACGCCCGGATAACGGCGACACCAATCGCCAGGCTCAGGCCTGAAATTATTGATGGGCTAGCTTGGAAACGCCAGAGTATCGACACATAAATATTGCTGCCATAAGGCGAAACCCAGTGCCGTCCACGGCGTCCTTTGCCCGCCGTTTGTTGTTCGGCAAAACAGATGGCGCCTGAGGCTGCATTCTCCTGGGCGCGTGCCACTAAATACGTATTGGTGGAAGGGATGCGGTCAAAAATTTCAAAAGCGCTTATTGATTCACGAGCCCGTTCGTCAACGTTTGCCCAAATTTTGGCCTGATCCAGCAATTCCAAGGGTCTTTCCAGTCGGTAGCCTTTGCCGCTCACGGCAGAGTGTTGCAATCCCAGGTCAGCTAGGTTGTTTAATTGTTTCCAGACTGCTGAGCGGCTGATATTCAGCGCTTCCGCCAATTCAGTGCCTGAGTGGAATTGCCCGTCGGCAAGCAGGGCAAGAATTGCTTTTTGTTTGTCAGAAATTGGCAAAACAATGCACCTTCGTAGGGGCAATCCCTTCGACCGCCAAGGATGGTGGAAGTGCGGCGGCGGGTATGGAATCCGCGCTGTGTGGCTGCCCAGACAGGTGCAGGGTTGCCTGGGCAGGTACAAGGAGGCCTGCCCCTACAATGTTCCCACCATTGGGGTGATTAGTTATGTTTTCGAGCACAGCGCATTAAGCTCAGTCAATACCCTTAAATACTCCTGTTTCATAGATTCAAGTAGTTTTTGGGTGGCACTGAGTTCGTTATTTTTTCCGGCTTGTTCCATTGTCATGCACAATTCAGTGAGTTTGCCGCTACCTACGTTTGTGCTCAGTGATTTCAGGCCGTGCGCCAGTTTACGAATTTGTTCGGCGTCTTCGTTTTCTATGCTTTGTTGGAGATTGCTGAGCGTTTGGGCGGCATTTTGTTGAAACGTCTGCGTCAGGGAGGTGATAAAAGCCAAGTCGTCAATATTGTCCAACTTGAACTGTCGCGTGAAAAATTTCATATTAATCGCGGTGGTGTCTTCCACCACATTGCTTGCTTTTGCCAAAGTCTTGATATCCGTTTTCAGGGCAGGTTGGTCTGAAATAATCAATTCTTCCGGTAGCCACTTTTGTAGTGTTTTGCTCAAGTCTTGGCGAGTAAACGGCTTAGTCACCCATTCATCCATGCCAGCCTCTTTACATTTGGTTTCATCCTCGGTCAAGGCGTGGGCTGTTAAAGCGATAATAGGGATATGTTTGCCCGAATCCCAAGTAAGCTCATTAAGACGGATTTCTTCTGTGGCTTGATAGCCATCCATAAAAGGCATCTGACAATCCATAAAAACGAGATCGAAGTGTTGCTTTTTCAATGCTTTTACGGCTTCAAAGCCATTGCTGACCAAATGCACATAGCAGCCGAGATCTTCCAGAAAGCGTTGCACGACCAATTGGTTGGCGGGATAGTCTTCAGCGACCAGCAGCTTGGCTTTAAACCGATAATTAGCCTTGGCTTTATGCGGTTTTGGCGGCGCACTCGATTGTTCCAGGTCTACCCAAAACCAGAAGGTTGAGCCAATGCCGGGTTGGCTATTGACGCCAATTTGCCCCTGCATTAACTGAACCAACTGCTTGGCAATGGCGAGTCCGAGTCCCGTACCCCGGTAAATTTGCTTCATTGTGCTGTCTGCTTGGGAAAAAGCATCAAAGATAAGGTTTAGTTTGCCTGGTATTATGCCTATCCCCGTGTCGGTTACCTCGCAGGACAGCCGCACTTTTTGCTCCGGGAGAGGCTGGCTGGAAACGCTGAGGGTCACTTCGCCTTGAGCGGTAAACTTAACCGCATTGCTGAGCAGGGTCACCAAAATTTGGCTTAACCTGGCTGAATCTCCGACCAAAAAAACCGGCAACTCTGATAAGGGTTGCAGGTGATACCGCAGGCCTTTTGATTTTGCTTCCAGTTGCAATAATTCAAAGCTGTCATGGAGTAAATCCCAGCACACAAACTTTTGTAAGGAGAGCGACAATTCCCCGGATTCTATCTTGGCGAAGTCCAGAATATCATTGATGATACTGAGCAGTAAGGTCGAAGATTGTTTCATAACCTTGAGGGAACGGCGCTGTTCATCCGTTAAATTGCTATGCCATATAAAATCGGCCATTCCGAGGACTGCATTCATCGGGGTCCTGATTTCGTGGCTCATGCTAGCCAAAAACTGCGACTTGGCTAAGTTGGCCGCTTCGGCTTCTTCTTTGGCGACCAAAGCCTCGGCGGCAACGTGTTGTAACTCTACATTCTTTTTCGATAGTTCGGCAGTGCTGACGTTCACTTGGATGGCTATCGTGTCCCGCTGCCGTTCTAATAATTCATCCCTGCTATGGATTTCATCAAGCATTTCATTATAAACATCGACAAGTTGACCGAATTCATCATGATTGGTTTTAGCGACACGAGTGGTGAATTTTTTTTCTTGGGTGATCGAGTGTATGGCTTGTATCAAATTCAGTATGGAATCTGAAAAAATCCTTTGCAGGCGCGTAGAGACATACAAAACAGCCAGCAAGGCAAAAAAAACAAGTGTGCCGATAATGAGATAAAAGCTGGATAAAATGGCATTTAAACGGCTGAGGTCATCCACCAGATGTAAGATGCCGATAAGCTCATTGTCCATAATGATGGGCCTGAATAAGCTCAGGTGACCATGCTGGTCATAGACAGCCACCTCCGAATAACCCATTTCTACTGGTCGTCTTGACGGGTGGCTGAAGAATTTCTTTAACCTAAATGCCAATGAGTTAAACGCAGATTCGCTTGACGGGCTTGTCGGCATTGCCGTACTGTCATTTTTCATTAGACTGATGGTTTGCTCGACTGTCGCTTGCTCATTCCCCTGATAACCAATTTTTGTTTTATAACCGACAACTGATCGGCCCTCACTGTCATACAATATGGCCGAGATTATCCCGGATTGATTTTTCAATGCTTGCAGTGATTCCTTAGCCGTCTCAAAATCCTTTAAAGCCAAAGCTGCCCCGCTATTCCAGGCGATAATACTGGCTAAGGACGAGAGCTCCTTCTCAGTTTGTTGTTTTTGGCTGATGTACTCCCTGAACGAGAGAGCGGATGCGACAATAATTAACGAAAAAATTGCGCACGTACCCCTTGCCCATACCAGTTTGGGCCGTATTGAAGTACGGCGAAAAAAAATTTTGTTTCGGTTCAGTCCAAACATAGGTTCGGTTTATAAGGTGGGATTATTTTTTGTGCCCAATATTTTTCAAATTCTGCTACAGGCATCGGTTTTGAGAAAAAATAACCTTGCACTGCATTGCAGCTGGTATTTTGCAAAAATGCGTTTTGCTGCTGGGTTTCAACACCCTCTGCAACTGTATTTAAATTAAGCGCTTGGGCTAGTGCCAAAATTGCGCCGACTATGGCTGCAGCATCCAAACTATCAGGTAATTCTTTCACAAATGAGCGGTCTATTTTCAATGAGTCCAGAGGAAAACGGTTGAGGTAACGCAAAGACGAGTAGCCTGTGCCAAAATCGTCAAGTGCGAGTTTTATTCCTAAGCTTTTTAATGCGTTGAGTTTTTCCAGCATGTTGTCGGTATCGGACATAATCATGCTTTCCGTCAGTTCAAACGTTAAAAACGTAGGGTTTACCTCAAATTCCTGAATGATATCTGCAACCATCGGAATGAATGATGATTGGTTAAATTGCAGGCTGCTTAGATTAACCGCGATGGTCAAATCGCCCAATCCTTGTTGTTGCCACGCTTTGTATTGGCGGCACACTTCACGGAGCGCCCACTCACCAAATTGGATTATCACGCCATTTTCTTCCGCCAATGAAATAAAATCATTGGGTGGCAAAAAACCCAGTTGTGGGCTATCCCAGCGTAGCAGGGCTTCTGCACCAATCAGGCGGCAAGATGTGATTTCCACGACTGGTTGATAATGTAAGCGCAACTCATTGTTGGCGACGGCATGGTGCATATGGGTCTCCATTTCCAGTCGTTTTTTCGCCTTCAAGGCCATCGTTTCGTGGAAAAACTGATAATACCCTTTACCCATTTTTTTTGCGTGATACATCGCTATGTCGGCATTTTTAAGCAAGGTTTCAGAATCTTCGCCATCATGTGGAAAAACAGCAATACCTATGCTTACGCTAATATGGGCTAGACGGTCACCCAGCGCCACAGGTTTAGCTATCCAGCGTTGAATCCGCTCTGCTACGGTGACCGCATCTTTGGGATGGGCCAGGTCATTCAAGAGGATGATAAACTCGTCACCGCCCAACCGTGCGACATCGATTGAGTAGTCAAAGGGGTCAAAGTAGTAGCGTGAGGCTAAATCGGAGCACCTTAAACCGTCGGTCAAACGCGTCGATATTTCCTTCAAAAACAGGTCGCCAGCATGATGTCCATAAGTGTCGTTAATACCCTTAAAACCATCCAGATCTAAAAACAAAATGGCGAATTTTCGTGAGTTCCGATCGGACTGCGCTATGGTTTTCGCCAAAAATGTGAGAAAGAAATGCCGGTTAGGTAGTTGCGTGACTTCATCATAATAGGCTAAATGTCGGATTTTGTTTTCCTGGCCCTTTCGTTCCGATATATCTTGGACTGTGCCTATCAGCCCCGTGAGCAGGCCTTTATGGTTCGTAATTGCTTCAGTTTGCTGGGAGACGAAACGTTCTTGCTTCCTTGAAGTGATAATGCGGAATTCAATAGTGCCCGCTTCTTTGGTTTTAATGACTTTCCGTAGATGTTGGATAACATAAGCCAGGTCGGCAGGGTGGATAAATTCCTTGAAATTATCCGTGTTGGGAATAAATTCATGCTTGTCAAGTTCGACCACCGTATAGATTTCATCCGACCAATACAATATCTCGTTATCGGCTTGCCATTCCCAGTCACCCAGCCGGGCCATTTTTTTTGCTTTTGATAAGCGTAGCTCGCTTTGCGCCAGTTTATCTAAATTATTGTTTGCCTTTACCATGTAAAGCAGGCGCTGAACCAAAACCTCCCAATTGATCGGCTTTACGACAAAATCTGTAGCCCCTGAAGAATAAGACTGCGCTATTCTCTGGGGGTCTTCGGTCACCGTCATCATAATCACGGGGGTATTTATGGCATTTGGCAAATGGCGTATTTCGGTGCAGGTTTGAATACCGTCCAAATTGGGCATTTCAATGTCGATCATTACTATATTCGGAGAATGTTCCCTGAAAGCTTTTATCCCCTCCTTGCCGTCAAAGCAGGAGATTAATTTAAAACCGGCATCGGATAGACTACGGTTTGCCCACAAATGTAGAGTTTGATCATCATCGATGAGCAAGATAACCGGAAGGCGGGTGTCAGGGTAGTTCATTAAGCCAGTTTATTCTTATCGAAAGTGGGGAGTTAAGTTTGTTTTAAAACCACGGGATCAAGGTTAGCACAAATATAAAGCTGTGTGTTCAGGCGTTTAAAGCTGTGAAAAGCGTTGTATATAAAATAAATCTAATATATATTTTAAACATTTATTTGAATAATAATCTTAACATCACTATTTGTGAATAATACTCACGATCCTCCCTTAAAGACGCGTCAGCGCTTATTGGTCACGGCAAGCCGGATTTTTGCCGAGAAGGGTTACCAGGAAGCGACGGTCGCGGAAATATGCGAGCAAGCGGAAACCAATATTGCTTCAGTCAATTATCATTTCCGGGATAAAGAAAACCTCTATCTGGAAGCTTGGCGCTATGCCTTTCAGCAAGATTTGGAGCGGCATCCTTCGGACGGCGGCATTAATCCAGATACGTCTGCCGAAGCCCGGCTTGCCGGACGTATCAGGTCGTTAATTGCCAGGATTGCTGATCCCGACGCGCATTTTTTTGCGATTGTCCATAGGGAAATGGCACAGCAGACCCGCTTGCTGGAAAAAATCATGGCGCAGGAAATTAATCCCGAACGCCAGGCTTTGAATGCCTTGGTGAAAGAATTGATAGGCCCAACAGCAACGGAACAGCAAATTCAGTTTTGTCATGCCAGCATAGTCGGGCAATGTTTTCATTTGTTGAAGGTAAGGCATCTACGGTTAAGTCATGAAACCCAGCGTTACGTGCTGGAAATGAACGATGCTGAAGCGTATGCCGAACATGTGATCCGGTTTTCTCTCGTAGGCATAAAGGCGGTGCGGGAAGTTAACCAACAAAACATGGGCGCTGAATAAACCATGCTCAAAGCTATTTTTATAGTATTGATCTTAGGGTTATTGAGCGCTTGCTCAGTCACTATCAAAGATTTCCCTGCACCAGTAACCTTACCGGCGAAGTTTTCCGCTTCCGGGCAGGCCAAGCAGTCGGATAGGTGGTGGTTAGCTTTCAACGACACCGCCTTAAACCAATTATGTGGGCAAGCCCTGTCAGATAATTTTTCCCTGCTCGCGGCTTTCAACCGCTTTGAACAGGCCAGGGCTATTGCCAAAAGGAGCGGCGCTGAGTTAATTCCCCAAGTCAACGGTGGCTTACTTGGTTCACAAGCATCGGCACAGTCCCAAAGGAATAATGATTTAGTTTTGGGGTTGGCGGCCAGCTATGAACTCGACCTTTGGGGACGTATCCGCAGCGCGGTCAATGCTGCCAAGCTGGATGCCAATGCCGCTGAGGAAGATGTGTTTAGTGCCGCAATTTCCCTGACGGCAGAAATCGCCACGACCTGGTATCGCTTGATAGAACAGCGTCAGCAATTGAAATTATTGGACCAGCAAATTGAAATCAACCGAAATAATGTTACCTTGGTGACCGTCAGGTTTAGGGGAGCACAGGCTACGGCTGCGGATGTATTTCAACAACAGCAATTGCTCGAATCGGTGATAGGCAGTCGCTATACCGTAGTTTCAAACATTGCGGTTTTGGAAAACCAGTTGGCTGTGCTGGTAGGTAAGTCACCTAGAGTTATCACATTACCAATTGTGGAAGAATTCCCTGCTGTACCGCCGCTCCCGGACACAGGGTTAAGCCTGGATTTGATGCAACGAAGGCCTGATTTACGCAAAGCGTACTTCTCTGTGCAAGCGGCAGACCAACGCATTGCCTCAGCAATTGCGGATCGGTTTCCCAAACTTAGCTTGTCGGCCAGTGTGGAAGCCAATTCGCCCGATTTACAATCGCTGCTTAACAACTGGCTGGCAACTGTGGCAGGAAATTTGGTCTTACCCATCATAGACGGACGGCGGCGGGTTGCCGAAGTTGAGCGTAACCGGGCTGTTTCGGCAGAAGCTTTTAATAATTATGCGGCGTTATTGCTCAATGTCGTTAAGGAAGTTGAAAATGCCCTAGTGCAAGAGCGGCAACAACGCTTGCTGGTTGCCAATCTTGAACGGCAGGTGCAACTGTCAACACAGGCGAGCAGCATGATCCGTTTGCGTTATATCAACGGGGCAATGGATTTTTTGCGGGTGTTATCGGCGGTGTTGAGCCAGCAAAGCCTTGAGCGCAACCTGCTGCAAGCCCGGCAGCAACTGATTGAATACCGGATCAATCTTTACCGGGCATTGGCAGGGAAGTTTCCGCTAAGGGATGTGAGTGCGACCAAAAACAGACATAGGGAACCTGTTTCGTGATTAAACAAGCGCTTAAATTTCTTCCTGCACTAGCCCTGATAGTTTTTACTGTCGGCCTGTCTAGTTATTGGTTGACCCATCAGCCACGGGCTGAACGTACGACACCAAAAACTTCAACGCCGCTTGTGGAAGTCACCAAGCCGGAAATAATCAGCCATCCAACCACTATTAGCGTTATGGGGAATGTGATAGCGGCGCAAAGCGTCAACTTGACTCCCCGTATCAGCGGTATGGTGACCTGGGTCAGCCCTAATTTCATCGAAGGTGGCATCTTAAAACAGGGCGGATCGCTTGTCGAGCTAGACCCCACGGATTACGAACTTGCCATCGTGCAAAGTCAAAATGATTTAGCCAAGGCGCAATTCAATCTAAAATTGGAAGAAGGCCAGCAAGTCATCGTCAGGCGCGAATACCAATTGCTGGGCGCGGAGTTAAGCGGTCAGGAGCAGGAGTTAGTGTTACGTAAGCCTCATTTGAGTGCCGCAAAAGCAGCGCTTGCCGCTGCCGAGGCCGCATTAAAACAAGCCCAGTTGAACCTGGAACGCACACGGCCTGTCGCGCCATTCAATGCCAT
Organism: Methyloglobulus sp.; assembly: GCF_046714055.1. Lineage (GTDB taxonomy): Bacteria > Pseudomonadota > Gammaproteobacteria > Methylococcales > Methylomonadaceae > Methyloglobulus. The sequence continues at coordinate 10,582 of NZ_JBKKBJ010000272.1, forward strand.
TATCACCACGCGCAATGCCAATGTCGGCGCCTGGATGTCTGCTTTTTCTACGGGTACACCGTTGGCGAAATTAGTGGGTATTGATAGTTTCTGGATTAATGCCTCGATACCGGTTGATAAATTAAGCTGGATTAAAATTCCAGGAATCAACAGCCAAACCGGTTCGGCTGCAAAAATCAGTTATGAAGCGGCCTGGGGTAAGGGTGTGTACCGGTCAGGCACGGTCAAACGGTTGCAGGCAGAGCTTGAGCCTGAAGGCCGCATGGCGAAACTGATTATTGAAGTGGATGATCCGCTTTGCCAAAAAATTGAGAACAAACAACTGCCGCCGCTTATGCTGGGCACGTATGTGCGTGTTGAAATCGACGGTATTACGCTTGAAGATGTCATCAAACTGCCGGAAACGACACTGCATGATGACCGACAACTTTGGTTGATGACGGACAAACAAACCTTGGATATCCGCACCGTCAAGCCACTTTGGGCTGAACAGGACACCATTTACCTTGATCGCGCCCAACTACCTGAAAATGCCAAAATTATTACCAGCGACTTGGCGGCTCCGGTTCAAGGTATGCGCGTACACTTAGATGGCCCCAACCCCTCGGGCAAGCAATAATCCGATGCAGGAAGATTCAATAACCCAACAAAGTGGGCCGATAGCCTGGATGGCGACGCACTCGATAGCGGCGACGTTGTTGATGATTGTTTGCCTACTTGGCGGACTGCTATTTATCGGGGCAATCAAACAGGAAGTATTCCCCGAATTTCAGGTTGAATCAGTCAAGATTAGCATCGCTTATCCGGGAGCCAGCCCGGAAGAAATCGAAAGCGGCCTGTTGCTGGCTATTGAGGATGCTATCAGCGGTATTGATGGTATTGATGAGATCAATGCAAAAGCGTCTGAGGGGCTGGGAACGGTTATTGTCGATGCCATGGGCGGTACGGACATTCAGCGCCTGGCCCAGGATATTGAAAGGGAAGTGAACAGGATCACCACTTTTCCTATTGATGCCGAAGAGCCTAAGGTTGCCGCTGTCAGCCGGCATCGAGAAGTGCTTGTGCTGGTTCTGTATGGTGATGCTAAAAATCATGTCCTGCATGAGCTGGCGGAACAATTACGGAACCGATTGTTACAGGATCCCGCTATTACCCAGGTTGAACTGGAGGGTGTCAACCCGCTGGAAATCAGCATTAATGTCAGCCAGGAAAATTTACGCCGCTATCAATTGTCTTTATCGGAAATCGCCCTGCGTATTCAAAATGCCAGCGTTGATTTACCGGGCGGCAGCGTAAAAACCATCGCCGGGGAAATACTGATCCGAATGAAGGAGCGCAAGGATTTTGGCCGACAATTCGCCAATATTCCTATCATTACGGCAAGCAACGGTAGCATCGTGCGCTTGGGCGATATTGCCAGCATCGAAGACGGTTATGAGCATAGCGATTATTCCGCCACCTATAACGGGCTATCCGCCGTGATGGTGCAAGTCTACAGCGTGGGCATACAAACGCCGATAGAAGTTTCAGAAGCGGTCAAAAAACATCTGGATCGGGTCAGGGAGGAATTGCCGCAAGGTATCAACGCCGAGGTACGATACGATGCTTCCGACATGTACGCACAACGTATCGATTTACTGGTGGATGACAGTATCGCGGGGCTGGTGTTAGTATTTTTTGCCCTGGCGCTATTCCTGGAATTGCGTTTGGCATTTTGGGTCATGATGGGTATTCCTACTGCTTTTCTCGGCTCTTTTTTGCTGCTCCCTAGCCTGGATGTCTCGCTCAATATGGTTTCGCTGTTCGCGTTCCTGATTTCCGGGGGAATCGTGGTCGATGATGCCATTATTATTGGTGAAAATATCTATCATCACCGACAACAAGGGTTGCCGCCGATGCAAGCCGCAATACAAGGTACACGGGAAATGGCGGTTCCGGTCAGTTTCAGTATCTTGGTCAATATGGCGGCTTTTGTACCCATTTTTTATATTCCCGGCGAAACCGGAAAAATATTCTATATGTTGCCGATGGTGATCCTTACCGTTTTTCTGGTGTCGTTGGTGGAAAGCCTGTTTATCCTGCCCCACCACTTGGGTCGGTTAAACCTAGCCACCCCCACAGGTGTGCGCCTATGGATTTATCAGCATCAACAGGATTTCAGCAATAGCTTCCAACGGTGGGTAAACACCCTTTACGCACCGTTCCTGGCTTTGTTGCTAAAACATCGCTATTTGACCCTTATTGCCGCACTGGCGATACTGATAACCACCCTGTCTTACGCATTCAGCGGACGCATGGGCATGTCCATGTTCCCTAAAGTTGATTCGGATTTTGCCAGGGTAACTGTCACTCTTCCTTATGGGACATCAGTAGAAAAAACCAAGGCTATCGTAGAAAAAATCGTGGCTAGCGCACGAGAAACGGTCAAACATATCAACAACGGCGACCAACTTATCCGCGGCATCTTTGCAGAAATCGGTAAGGGCGGTAGCCACAAAGCCATCATCAGGGCTTATTTGGCGCCACCAGAGCTACGCGAAAAAATCATCAGTACAGAGCAATTCAGCCAGCGCTGGCGGCAGGCGACGGGTGACATTATCGGTGTTGAATCCATATTGTTTGAGTCCGATGCGGGCGGGCCCGGAGCCGGTTCGGCAATTACTATCGAATTGAATCATCAAGACATCAAAGTTCTGGAAAAAGTCGGACAAGAACTGGCCGATGCACTTCGGGCTTACCCTATTGTCAAAGATGTCGATGACGGTTTCAGTCTCGGTAAACAACAGTTGGATTTTACGGTTTTGCCTGAAGGTAAAAGTTTGGGGCTGACCGCCCAACAAGTCGCTCGGCAAGTACGCAATGCCTTTTATGGAGCGGAAGTGCTGCGGCAACAGCGCGGACGTAACGAAATCAAGATCATGGTCAGGCTGCCTGAAGACGAGCGGCTCTCTGAAAGCGATATTGAAAAGTTAATGATCTGGACTAAAACTGGCAAAGAAGTGCCCCTAAACGAAGCCGTGCATGTCGAACGGGGGCGCGCTTATACGGAAATTAACCGGCACAATGGCCATCGTGATGTTCAGGTAAAAGCCAATGTTATCCCCAAAAGTAAGGCTGGCGAGATTTTAAATGATCTTGAAGTCACCGAGTTAAAGCGCCTAATGGCTCAATATCCCGGCCTGCAATACAGTTTCCAGGGACAGGCGGCGGATATGTCTGAAAGCATGGATAGCCTGACGATAAGTTTCATATTTGCGTTATTGGCTATTTATATTTTACTGGCAATCCCGCTGCAAAGTTATGTTTTGCCGTTGATTGTCATCTCCAGCATTCCGTTCGGCGTTATCGGCGCTATTTTCGGGCATTTATTGATGGGCTACGACTTAAGCCTAATCAGTGTTTTAGGTATCGTGTCATTGGCTGGTATTGTCGCCAATGATTCCCTGATCTTGATCGATCAAGCCCTCCAACTTAAAAAAAATCACGATATTCCCGCTATCGAGATCATCAAAACAGCCGCAGTCCAGCGTTTCAGGCCCATCATACTGACTACTTTCACGACCTTTTTTGGCCTAATGCCAATGATCCTGGAAACCTCCCGGCAAGCGCGAATGCTCATACCAATGGCGATCTCAATCGGTTTTGGCATCTTGTTCGCGACGATGATTACGCTAATCCTGATACCTTCGCTGTATGTTGTGGTTGATGATGTCCGTAATTTGCTGAAGAAAAATAAGCGCGAAGTTTGATAGGGCGATTAGTTCGGCTGGAGCTTTGTTTGGCGCATTTCTTGAGTGTTTTGTTGAATGTTAATTGTTGCTCCAGGAGAGCATAGCCGCCTATACCCAGTCGTTGGCTTGGGGTCGGGGACTAAACAAATAGTATTATTGGAAGAATTGCTTTGTGGGCTAATTGTTGCGATAGTATGCATTTGTTAATGACAAGACAATTGGTTTCAAATAATGCCCGCACACGGTGCAGTAAAAAGTAGAGGTTTTCAATAACACATGCAAAGTAGACGTTTAACATTAATTTTTTTCCTTACTTCCGTCATTGCCGCTTGTGCGGACTTTTACGGCGGACGGCCGCCTGCACCGGTATTTGGTGGACAACCCGGAGACAATCTAGAAAATGATCCTTATCTGGCGACACCTAGCCCCCCAGAAACAGTGCAACAGCCTCCACAAGTGATTGAAACCAAGCCTCTGGGTGGGGGGTATAAAGCCCCAGAGATGATAGAAATTAAGCCTGAATTGCCGCCACCGGTGGAAACGGGCCAAGTTCCTACGCAACCTTCTGAGACCATTGATCCATTTGGAACCGAGCAGCCGTCCGAAACACAAAATCTGCCGGAAACCGAGCCACCCGCTGAACAGCCAAAACCGGCAGAGGTTGTTAAGCCGGTAGCCCCTCCAACACCAGAAATACCTAAAGAACCTGAGCCTTTAGTGCCATTGGAAAGTTTTGCCCCGCAATCTCCCGCAGTAGGGTCGTTGGTAATGGCGGCGAATGAAAATAGCCAAGGCGGTAAACTCGATTCGGCTGTTGCGTCTATCGAACGGGCTATTCGCATCGAACCTAGAAATGCAACCTTATATTATAAATTGGCGGTATTGAGGTTAAAGCAGTCAAAACCCCGGTTAGCAGAAGATCTCGCCAGAAAAGCCGCATTATTGGCGGTAAACAACAATACCTTGAAAAAACACAGTTGGTTATTGATAGCCAATGCGAGGGAACTACAGAAGAATGTTGCGGGTGCCAAGATTGCGAAGGCGGAAGCAGCCAAATATTAATTGTATTGTGTGAACAAAAAATGGATTTGATTAAGTTTTTTGGTAACGGTTCAGCCTGCATCAAACCATCGGCTTTATTGTTCGTAAGATAAGCCACTTCATCCGGAACTAAGCGCACCAAATTCAGTCCCACCGCCATGAAATTTAGCCGACGCCATGCAATACTCGCTCTAGTTCTTGTGCTTTTCCCTGTGACACAACAGGCCGATCCAGTCACTAAAATCGACTTGCCTGATATGGGCGATTCTTCCGGTACCATCATTTCTCCCGCAGAAGAAAAAGAATTAGGCGAAGCCTTCTTCAGGAGCTTGCATTCACAAATCGCCATTAACCAAGATGCGGAAATTCAGGAATATATTGAAACAATCGGCCAAAAGCTGGTGGCTAACAGTGATGGCCCCGCCTTGCCGTTCCATTTTTTTGTCGTAATGGAAAACGATATCAATGCGTTTGCAGGGCCGGGAGGCTACGTTGGGGTGAATTCAGGGTTGATCGTATTGACCGACGCGGAAAGTGAATTAGCCTCGGTTATGGCGCACGAAATTGCCCACGTTACCCAGCGGCATTTATATCGCGCCGCAGAGGCTGTTGGACGCATGTCAGTCCCTTCGATGGCGGCAATGTTGGCGGCGATATTGTTGGGTACACAATCCCCTGCTTTAGGTCAGGCGGCGATCATGGCCATTATGGGCAGCAATATCCAATTCCAGATTGATTTTACCCGTGAAAACGAAATGGAAGCTGATCGTGTGGGTATGCAGACCTTACAAGAGTCCATGTACGACCCGCGCAGTATGCCGACTTTCTTTGAACGCTTGCAGCAATCCAGCCGCTATTACGGGCGGGACGTGCCTGAGTTTTTAAGGACGCACCCCGTCACCGCATCGCGTATATCCGATACCCGTGGCCGGGCGGAATCTTACCCTTACAAGCAATATTCAGATTCCTTAGGGTATCAATTAATCAAGGCCAAACTTCAGGTTTTAGCCAGCAAGGATGACGCTGGAATGGCAAAATATTTTCAGTCCCGATTAACGCAAGGAACAGCCGAGCAACGGACTGTCGCGCGATATGGAACGGGCTTGGTGGCGCTTAAAGCGCAAAAATTTAATGAGGCGGAGTCTATTTTTCAGGAGTTGACAAAGCAATATCCAGGTCAGCCACATTATGCTACTTCGCTCGCACGTACTGCGCTTGAGTCCAAAAATTACCGGGTCGCCTTGGCGCGATACCAAAAAATGACTGAGCTGTTCCCCAATAACGAAGCCATTAAGCTGGAATACATTACCACGTTGGTACGGTCAGGTGAGCCGCAAACCGCAAAGAAAAACCTGTCATCTTTATCGTATAAGACGCAAAGCCTTCCGGTTTATTATGAGCTGTTAGCGCAAGTTTATAGCGATTTGAAGCAGCCTGCGGAGTCGCATCGTTATCTGGCAGAATATTATTATGCCATGGGACAAATCCAGGATGCGATCTTCCAAATCAGGTTGGCACAACAATCAATAGGTCTTAATGCACACTTGTCGGCCATACTAAGGGAAAGGCATGATTTCTTTTTGAACGAACAGATAGAAGCCAGACGCAGTGAATAAGCCGTGCAAAGAGTTTCTGAACCTAATCTTAACAGAATCTTAGCAGGTCAGTCTGTGCCTACAAATTTACTATGCAACGGCTGGCATCTGTTTGTAACTGATTGTAATAATAGGCTATTTTTTAAGACAAAATTAATTTTTTAAATTATGGCTTTTTTTGTTGGACAAAGGTATTTTTTTAGATATAGAATAGCCCCAGCTTTTCGGAGCGATGCCGGTCTAGCTATCGGTATAGAGGGGGACATAGCCTTTTAGGCTATTGAAATATAACAATAATAAAAAAGTAATACTGCTTGAGTTGAGTTGTACAGGCGACACACAGTACAGCAAAATAATTACAATAATAGGACTCAACATGCCCACTTCATGTGGGCTTTTTATTGCCCGTTGGTTTTGTGCTTGGGCATTCGTGCCCTGGTCAGTTTTACATACTTAAACGCACCCCAATCCAGCCAGCACGAGGTGCGCCAGGCGATACGAAGCGCCCATCATTAAAACCCGGTAGAACCTCGTTTGCTACCCCAAAAACACCAAACGTATTGTAGTTGTTATCAAAGATGTTATCGACTTTGCCGAACAGGGTAAAATTCTTGGTGACCTTATATTCCGCCGTCGCGTTAAATAACCAGTAACCGGATAACTTAGGGGTCAGGTTGGCTTCATCGCCCCTGAATGCACGATTTCCGCTATACGTGCCATTCATGCCCAGCGACAGTGTTTTCCACAAATCGACACCGATTGAGGCTTTAAAGATATGTTCAGGGATGCCGGGGATTCTGGCATTTCTAGGTACAGTTGCGCGAACCGGATCACCGTTTGTATCCACCTCAGTAGGGTGTTGTATATCGTAGCTATCCTGAAACCGGGCGTTTAAATAGGTATAGTTAGTGGAAAAATGCCAATCGTCAATTGCACTGAACAATTGGGGAAAATTGGCTGTTGCGCCCGTTTCTATCCCGTAGCGGCGAGTTTGACCGACATTGCTGAAAAAGCCCTCGCTGACGCTGTCACCACCGCGATTGAAAATAATGTCGTCATGGTTGACGGTATGGAAATAGCCGAGATTCCATTTCATGTCTCCCTTGCCCAACAGCTTATTGAGGTCGCCCCTAAATCCACCTTCCCAGGTTTTGGCGACTACTTGGTTGAGAGGAGGGTCGGCGACAAAGGCATTCGGTAAGCGGCAGGGATCGTCTTCATCGGCACAGCTTAATTCCATCGGCGTAGGTACGCGAGAGGATTCACTGTAACTGCCATACGTACCAAGATTGTCAAAAATTTGGTAGGTCAGGCCACCTGCGGGGTTAAATCGATCAAAGGCATGCTCACCGCTGAGCTTATCTTCGCCGTCGATAAACTGGTTGGCCATAATGATGTCAACATGATTAAAGCGACCGGAAAAGGTGGCCGTGAGCTTATCTGTAATCGAAAAACTGTCGGTTAAAAACAAGCTCCACGTTTTGGTCGTGGTGTTCAACCGCACCCTTGCGTCCTCGACCAAAATGCCACTGCCTAATGTGCCTCTGTCATCGGTCAAACTTGCCAGTTCGGTATCGGAAGCGAAATGCACGCTGGCATAATCGTAATTTGCCCCAACGATCAGGTTATTCTGATGACCGAATAGGTCTTGGTTGAATGCCGCTTGTACCGTACTGCCCCGGCTACGCATCTGGGTCGCGCTTGTGTTATTGGTTGCGCCTTCAACATCCTCACTTGCTGCGACCGTATTGCCGTTGATGTCTTCAACTATCTCGCCTTCCTCATTACAAAGCAAGGCATCGTTAAACGCGCACTCATCAAAATCGCTGTCGTCTCCGTTAAACGTATGTATCCGGTTTTGCCGGAAATACGCATTACCGCTCAGTTGAATGTCATCGTTCAGGTCGTACTTGCCTTCCAGTTCGGAGAAGAACATCCGCGTGACCGTTTGGTCGGGGTGGGTGAAAACGTCTTTGCGGTTAATCGCCTGTAATTGCACCGGAGCCGCGCCGTTGCCCTTGAGCTTGTTGTCATTGCCACCCAGCGTCAAATCCAAAGAACCCTTATCGCCGCGCCAGCTTAAGGTGTCAAAGGCCTGGTCGGCTTTACTGGGCGAGAAGGCGCGCCAGCCCTCTTCCTCAAAGTGGTGCAAATCCAAAAAATAACCCCAGGTGCCATTATTCCAACCCGTGGTTAACTCCTCAGAATGCCTGTCCCATGAGCCACCGTAAACTTCGATTTGATGGCCGGGCGCAGAAAAGCCAGTTTTGGTTCTGATAGAAATTGCACCACCTAATGTATTCAAGCCATACACCGGATTGGAGCCGGGATATAAGGCCATATTGTCAATTGCGCCTTGCGGGATTAAATCCCAATTGGTCGTATCGCCAAACGGCTCGTTAAACCTGACCCCGTTCACGTAAGTTGATAAACCCTGCGGCAAACCTAACAGGGGCGAAGCCACAAAGCCGCGATAGTAAATATCCGGCTGTAAGGGGTTGTTTTGCGCCTCGTTGACATGCACACTGCCCAAATAGCGGTTGATATATTCGGACAGGGAAATCGTTTGCGCTTTTTTCAACTGGTTGGCGGTCACGGTTTGTACATTTGCGGCTATTTTGTCGGCAGAAACCCCGCCGCCTTGTAAAGGCGTTACGCCGATGATTTCCATTTCCCCTAATTCGACCGGTTCTTGTTCTTTTGCCAATAGGCCGCTGTTAACAACTACAAGGCACAACGCGGGTAATAAATTGCGTGAAATCGTTTTCATAGCTCATCAAACAACAAAAAGAAAGCAGTCTAGCCAAAACGAATTCAGATAACCAGCCATCCCAAAAAAAAGGAAAATTTCCCGATTGTCATCATTTCCTGAGTGCCTTCTTGTTAGAATAGAAATATCGTAAGGCCGGAGAGAACGAAGCATAGGACGCTTCCATGGCGTAGCAACTCACTACTTGCCAAACTACCTAGGCTGGCGACGGGCTTTTGAACAACACCGCCAACTCAAACCGGGAATGCTGACCTGTGCCGCCATGGGGAATTTTCAATATTTAACGGTGACATTGCCCAGGCATTTCAGCCAACATTGCCCCTTGCTTTTCTTTCAGCTCTGACCTTTATCTCCCTGGCTCAGTTGAGCAAATTCATGTCGTTGACTTGTTTGTCTATGGTTTCGGCTAAGTCACCGGCGCGTCTTACTGTGTTTTTGCTTACGCCGTATGAATCGATTAATGTCTCGGCTGTTTTTTGCTAATGCCCGTTATGGGCATTAGTGCTTTAAGTATATTAATTGCCCTTAAATCCAGTTGTTTTAAGCCGGTTATAATTCCTGCTAAGCAAAATAGCTTGAATTGATCTGCCGTTAACTTTCTAGATTTATTCAGGTAAGCGGCAATCCTTCGGGACGGCCAAAGCAGATAATTACCGCTACTGACTTACGGAAGCGGCTGGCTAACGACATGCCGGAAATAATCACTACCCCGCTATATTTAGCCAAAAGTAGTGATGCAGCCACCATAAAGATATACTTGATCGAACCCACCCGCCATTAAAAGCGCAAGCCTTACCCAACGTACCCACCAACGGGACACTGGTTAACCAAGGCAATGCATAATTTAGGCTACACTATCTGGTCAAATGCCGCCGGATATTGGCAGACAGTTAATTACGGCGTTATCGAATCAGGGAAAACTGGTTGATATGCAAGAACTGGTGGACAGGTTAAAACGGGTCGAAAAGCAACTGGAGGCTAAAGAATGAAGTCCTGCAAATCTATAAACTTTACAGCAAACTTAATGCCGACTGAACAAGCAGAGTTGGCTTTTGAGTCTATTGCGCGTCAGGACGATGCCGAGACGGAAATGATAGTCGATAGTGTCGTTCGTCAAGATTACCGATGTACGCATTGGAAATTCAGGCGGCGTTTAATGGGTTTATTAAACCTTGGCAAATATTACGGCCTAATCTATTGGAAAAACCGTACCTATATGTCGGCGGCACTCTGTCAGGCGAAAGAGAACAACGACAAAGAAGCCCAAGCCACTGCTTTTGAATTATTGGACGTACTATTAGCAATGGATGTTGCCCTGGCTCACGTTTGCGCTATAAGGTTAACATTGACGTAGTGGTGGTAAAAAAACTTGCCCAATGCGAAGATGAGGCGATGATTAGCGAGATGGTCGATCCAGAGTTAGTGAAGGAATATACTGATTTGTTTATGGGCATCATTGGATAAGTATGAAACCGAAAAGCTCTATAACAAACTAACGCCGATTGAACAGGCTACGCTTACCTTTGATGCCTTGGCGAGTAAAGATGTAGACGAGATCGACACGATTATTAATTGAGTTGAACGAATACCGTACCGTTTTTTGCACGATAGCTATGTGCGCCGTTCTTACGGTTTACGGTTTACGGTTTACTGTTTCTGGCTATGGCTTAAGCAATTGAACACAGGAAAGCCGGATTTTTTCATGTAATGTAACTCCGGAGTAACCCCCTAAAAAAAGCCCTTCGATTGCTTGTAAGGGCTTAATATTCATGGAGCTGGTGAACAGATTCGAACTGATGACCGGCTGATTACAAATCAGGAGTTTTTTGCCTTACGCAGGGATAAATTATCTTCCCGATCCACCCAAATATAGGCAATAAAAAATGCAATTCCGCAGCTTAATGCGGCAGCGAAATAGATAACATGAGAACCTAACGATTCCCAATAATAGCCGCTGAAAAGGCTGCCTAACATACCGCCCAAGCCGAAACTCAAGCTATGGTACAAGGCTTGCCCCTTAGCTTGATGCTGTTGGTCGAAAAAACGATGCACAAAATGGATAGCCGCAATATGTGTAGCCCCAAAAGTGGCTGCATGTAGCAATTGGGCAAACATTAACAAATAAATATTATCCACATAACCGCCAATCAATACCCAGCGCAATATGGCAAACAGTAGGCTGGTTAGCAAAATGCCGCGCAAGGAATAGCGCTTTAACATGCCTTGCATAAACAGGAACAAGACGATTTCGGCAATGACACCCAAAGACCAGAGCAGCCCAGTTGTCGTTGTCGAGTAAAGATGCTGTTTTAGATAAATTGAATAAAAAACATAATACGGCGCATGGGAAAATTGGATCAGCACATACACCAATAGGAAGGCTAACACTTCCGGTTTTTTGATTATGCTGGCTATCCTGACAGGGCTGCGTTCATTGCTGACACTGCGTATTTCAGGTGTCGCTAAAGTTGTCAACCAGGTCAAAACCAGTAAACCAATGACCACGACGGGTAGGAGGATTATAGGCTGGCTATCCAGCAATTTTCCTACTGATGTCACCGTCAATATAAATCCGACCGAACCCCATAACCTGATGCGGCTGTAGCGGTGCGTTTCTGGCTGTAAGTGCGACAAAGTTGTCGCTTCATACAGCGGCAACGAGGCGTTCCAGAAAAAACTAAAGCCAATGGTTATCCATGCGAACTCCATATAGTTATGGACTGCCAAAAATCCGGCAAACAGGAGAGCAGCAACAAACGATGTCCAGCGGATGATCCACAAATTTTTCCGGGTATGGTCAGCAATCCAGCCCCACAAATTCGGCGCAATGATTTTGGTGCCCACCAAAAGCGCCGACAACTGGCCTATTTCAGCCGGATTAAAGCCGTTTTCTTTTAGATACAAGCTCCAGTAGGGTATAAAACCGCCCAGAGTGGCAAAATAGCACAGGTAAAATCCTGATAAACGCCAATAGGGTACTGACATCAGTAATCGTTTTTATCTTAAGATCGGCAACCCCGAATCCACCCCTAAATTCTGCGCCCTATGCCGTAAAAAGTGATCCATAAGGATAATCGCCATCATGGCTTCTGCAATCGGCGTTGCCCGTATGCCGACACAGGGATCATGACGGCCTTCGGTGATGACCTCGACAGCTTCACCGCGCGTATTGATACTGCGCCCAGGAAGCCGCAGGCTGGATGTGGGTTTCAGCGCAATACTGGCCGTGATGGGCTGGCCGCTGGAAATGCCACCCAAAATGCCACCCGCATGATTGCTTAAAAAACCCTCTGGCGTAATCTCGTCCCGAAACTGGGTGCCTTTAGTGTTGATGCAGTCAAAACCGCCGCCAATTTCCACACCCTTGACAGCATTAATACTCATCAAGGCATGAGCTAAATCGGCATCCAGGCGATCAAAAATGGGTTCACCCAGACCCGGCGGCACATTGGTGGCGACGACCTCGATCCTCGCGCCAATGGACTCACCTTCTTTACGTAAAGCATCCATATAGGCTTCCATAAGGGCGACCTTATCCGCATCGGGACAAAAGAATGGATTGCTATCGATAATATTCCAGTCTACGCTTTCAATTTTGATCGGCCCTAGCTGGGACAAATAACCGCGAATTTCTATACCGGCCTGTTCCTGCAAATATTTCTTGGCAATGCCGCCAGCAGCCACGCGCATGGCGGTTTCACGCGCTGACGAACGGCCACCGCCGCGATAATCCCTGAATCCATACTTATGCTGATAGGTGTAATCGGCGTGTCCAGGCCGGAAGGTATCGGCAATTTTGGAATAATCTTTGGATCGTTGATCGGTATTTTCGATTAACAAGCCGATGGGCGTACCCGTGGTTTTGCCTTCAAACACCCCGGACAGGATTTTGACCGCATCGGCTTCCCGGCGCTGGGTGGTGTACCTTGATGTGCCGGGCTTCCTGCGATCCAGGTCATTTTGCAAATCGGCTTCTGTCAACGCCATCCCCGGAGGACAGCCATCGACGATACAGCCAATAGCAGGGCCGTGGCTTTCACCAAAGGAGGTAACGGTAAATAATTTTCCTATCGTGTTTCCAGACATATCAATTCAAAGCGCTTGCAAACTGTTCGTGGTAATCATTAACCTGTTCTGCGGTCAGCAAAAAAACGCCATCACCGCCGCGTTCAAAAGCTAGCCAGTAAAAAGGCACGGTGGGGAACGCCTGTTGCAAGGTTTCGGCGCTGCTACCGACTTCGACGACTAAAATCCCTTGGGGCGTTAGATAATCTTTTGATTCCGTCAATATGCGAAGGACGATATCCAGTCCGGTTGTGCCTGCAACAAAGCCTATTTCCGGTTCGGCATGAAACTCGGCAGGAAGTTGCCGCCATTCTTCAAGACACACATACGGCGGGTTACTGATAATGACATCATACTGCCCATCCGGTAGATCATCGAACAAATCCGACCGATAGAGCATGACTTCATCTCTGAGCTGATGTTTGTCTACATTGATTTCTGCGACCGTAAGCGCGTCGGCTGATACATCCACCGCATCTACTACGGCATCAGGGAAAGCGTAAGCGCAAGCGATAGCAATACAGGCGCTGCCAGTACACAAATCCAAAATCCGGCCTACCTGTTCTTCTTCCGCCCAGGGAGCAAAGCGTTGTTCGATGAGTTCGGCGATAGGCGATCTGGGCACCAACACCCGCTCATCGACATAGAAGGATAATCCGGCAAAGATGGCTTCATGAGTCAGGTAAGCGGCTGGTTTTCGTTCCTTTATCCGTTTTTCTAAAATTGAAACAACAGCTTGCCGTTCTTCTGGTGTTAATGCCGCCTGACAATAAAATTCACTTAAATTATAAGGCAGATGCAGGGTATGCAATACCAGCGCAGCGGCTTCATCCAGCGCAGTTGCGGTTCCGTGGCCAAAATTTATGTGGGCTTCGGTAAACTGGCTCGCACCCCAGCGGATATAATCCCGTAGGGTGGTTAAAGACGACAAGACCTCGGATGATGGCGCATTCATGATTCAGCAAAAACAGGTAAATTCAAACCGGCAAAGCGGGTAATTCTAAACTAAAGCTGCAAAAGGGTGCTGGGTTATTCAACTTCTATTCGATAGGAGTGCTTTTTCTTCTATTTCTTGCCTACTTTACATAGTCGGCAAAGCTAATATTGTTTGTATTAACAAACACATGCCCACCACTTCCCACATTTGTAGATTGTTAATGGGAACCTCTAAAAATACCCTCTCCCTCTGGGAGGGGGTTAGGGTGAGGGATATAATTGCTTGATTTTAATCCCCTCATCCCGGCCTTCTCCCAGAGGGAGAAGGAGATTTTTGAATTTTTAGAGGTTCCCTAAAGTTCTCATGGCCTCCTTTCCTGTATCCAGTTTTTGCAAAGAACATTAGAGAAACAGGATAGAGTGCTAATAGTGGAACAATAAAACTGTATATCCACCCTGTCGATAAGCAAATGTCTTCCAGTCTTGAAATAATCAAGCCTAGCAAAAAAGGGCATTGTTAATTAGGTTTTTGAATCTTTAGAGATTCCCAAAAGTTGTCCGAAAAAGTGGGATTATTGTCATTGTGTCTGCAAAAAATAAGCGCAGAATACAAACCAAGATCACACATTGGAGCTTGTTATGGATCACGTAAAGCCTACATTTAATCAGCAACATCGTAATATTGCGATGTTGGTGTATCCAGATTGTTTACTGATAGATGCAATCGGGCCAACGGAAGTGTTCAATTTCACCAATGCAGCGTTACAACAGATGGGTCGGATATCACTATCGGAGTCAGTCTATACCTTATCTATTGTTGCTGAAAAAAAGGGGCCCGTCAAAACGTCGTCTGGGGTATGTCTAGTTGCCGATAAAGGCTACGAAGACATGGATGAAGGCATTGATACGCTAATGGTAGCTGGAGCGACTCATGTGGTATATCTCGAAGCAGCCAAGCAGGACACCAAGATGCGAAACTGGTTGATTCACATGATGCCCAAGGTAAGAAGGATGGTTTCGATCTGCACGGGCGCATTAATACTCGCGGAAGCCGGCTTGCTGGATGGCCGTAAAGCTACCACCCATTGGTTGTATTGTGATCAACTTGCCCTCCAGCACCGGAATATCCGGGTTGAACCCGATAAGATATTTGTCCGTGACGGCAATATGTACACATCCGGTGGCGTAACAGCAGGCATTGATTTGGCTTTAAGCCTGGTCGAAGAAGATTGGGGCTGGGAGGTCGCGGCTTCAGTAGCGCGCGGGATGTTGATTTTTATGCGCCGCCCTGGCGGACAATCGCAGTTTAGTAGCTACATATTCAATGAAGCGAAAACCCGTAAAGATTTTAGGGAGTTACAGGCGTGGATAGTCAGTAACCCTGATACGGATTTGGGTGTTGAACAGTTGGCTGAACGCATGGCGATGAGCCCCCGTAATTTTTCCAGGTTGTTCTGCCACGAAATTGGCATGACACCGGCAAAGTTTGTCGAACGCATTCGCCTGGAGGCCGCCAGGAATATGATGTTACAAACCAATATGCCCATGGAAAGTGTCGCCGTCAATTGTGGATTTGGTAATGCTGAACAGATGCGGCGGTCATTCCAACGGCTATTGAAAACGACACCACAGGAGCATCGATCCTATTTTAGATAGTTCCGTGGGTTGATAAACCTAGCCTTAGTTAATTTTTTCCATTGTTATAAGGAGAAATGTATGTCCAATTACAACAAAATGTTTAAATTAAGCGTTAAAGAAGTTGATTTGATTGAATGTTCAATTCGGTCTCAAATCAGCCAACTCTCTCGTATAGGGGCTATCGATACGCACAGCGAAGCTTTAGATAACCACAATAGGATTATTGAGCTGATGCATGTAATGGGGACGTTACATAACCAGAAGATTTGGTACGGTCAGGTGCATCATACCGGCGTTCCGCTTGGATAAGGTCAATTTATTGATACCTATAATTAGAGTAGTGAGGAGCTAGCCATGAAAATTTTATTATTATCATCAGCCTATAACGGTTTGACACAACGGGTTCATGTTGAACTGATGCAACGCGGACATACGGTGTCCATTGAAATTGCCATTAATGAGCAAACCATGCTGGAAGGTGTGCAACTGTTTAAACCCGATATTGTTATCTGTCCATATTTGCGCCATCGTATCCCTGAAAGTATTTTGCGGCTTTACATGTGCATAGTTGTCCATCCGGGCATTAAAGGTGACCGTGGGTTGTCGTCCCTTGATTGGGCGATACAAAACAAGGAACCGGAGTGGGGCGTGACGTCAATACAGGCGGCCGTTGAAATGGATACGGGCGATATTTGGGCAACCGCGACTTTTAAAATGCGCCCTGGCACCAAAAGCAGTATCTACTCCATAGAAGTCACGGAAGCGGCTGTCAAGGTGGTTTTGCAAACCCTAGACCGCTTTCAGGATGCCAGCTTTAAACCGGAACCCTTGGATTACAGCAAACCGGATGTCTGCGGACAACTGCTTCCAAACATGAAGCAAGTTGATCGCCGTATTGATTGGCAAGTCGATACCACAGCCACTATCCTGGATAAACTCTATGCTGGCGATGGCAGCCCTGGAGTTGTTGATGTCATTTTTGGCAATGAATATTACCTGTACGGCGCGACCAGGGAAATTAATCTAGGGGAAGGTAAACTTCTGGGCGAGCCAGGAGAATTGATTTCCACCCGCTTAGGGGCGATATGCCGGGCTACGATTGATGGCGCAGTCTGGTTATCGCATCTAAAACGCAAGGCCAGCAATGGCGATAAGCCTTGCTTTAAATTACCTGCCGCAATGGTTTTGGGCGATAAAATAGAAAATTTGCCCGAAATCCCGGTGAGTATCTACCACAGTACGGCCAATACGTTCAGGGAAATCTGGTACGAAGAAAAAAATGCGGTCGGCTATTTGCATTTTGATTTTCATAATGGCGCAATGAGTACCGGGCAATGCCTGCGCTTGCGTGATGCCGTCATGGAAGTGCGTAGTCGCCCAACGCGGGTCCTTGTGCTGATGGGGGGAAGGTCTGCCTGGTCAAACGGCGTTCATCTGAACATTATCGAAGCGTCAAACAACCCTGCCGAGGAATCCTGGCATAACATCAATGCCATTGATGACCTTATCTACTCGATCCTTACGGCCACCAACAAAATAACGGTTGCCGCAGTGCATGGCAATGCGGGTGCGGGCGGCGTGCCGTTTGCGCTGGCCTGCGATAAGGTTTGCGTACGGTCGGGTGTGGTGTTCAACCCGCATTATAAAAGCATGGGCTTATATGGTTCCGAATACTGGACTTATTCATTACCCAGACGGGTCGGCTATGAAAAAGCGCTGGAAATAACCGAAGCCTGCCTACCTATGGGTATGCAGGAAGCCAAACAAATCGGTTTGATTGATTTCATTATCCCTGAAATGCTTGATGCTTTTGACAACAAGGTAAAGATGATGACCGAAAGCCTTGCCCAGAGCAACAATTACGAAAAAATACTGGAGAGCAAAGCGCGAAGACGCAGCCATGACGAGTTTGTCAAACCGCTGAAGGTTTACCGCCAGCAAGAATTGAGGCGCATCAGGGAGGATTTCTACAAACCGAATACCCCCTATCATCCCGTCCGCAAACAATTTGTTTACAAGACACCGGCAACGGGAACCCCAGTACGATTGGCGCATCATCGCCGCTCCAATCGTACCGATGACAGTGTTTTGTTGCTAAAAGAAAGAACTGGCAGCCAAACGGCTTTAGGACTTATCCATAATCCTATAAAAATCAGTTAGATTTGATGTTTCGCGCTACCGTATGGGCAACCCCTTGTGGTTGCCCGGATAACCACAAGGGGTTGCCAGGGCAGGCACAAGGCCTGCCCCTACAATGCCCTCACCATTTGGGTGATTAATTATAGTTGTACAATGCCTTGATAATTCTTAGCTTAAATCTGATCACGAATACTTCAACTGATTTTTTTAGGATAAGTAATATTACCCTGATTTTTCCTTTTTTCTTGCTTGATAAAAAGTGGTGTTGTGATTTAGGATACTCCCAATATGGGAGTATTCAGCTTTCAACTCATGTGAATCATTGCCAAAAGCACTCTTAAAAAATTCTGGGAACAACCCGCCTATCGAAACGCAAAAGGCCCACTCGAAAGCTGGCACGAAGAAGCGCTAAAGGCTGATTGGCAATCGCCGCAAGCAATAAAGAACCCATACAGAAATGCCGGCATCTGCAATAACAACCGAGCAACCGAGTGGTATTTAACATCGGCGGCAACAAATACCGTTTGGTTGTGGAAATGCAATATCGTGCAGGCATAGCCTGGATAAAGTTCGTGGGCACACATGCCCAATATGACATGATTGATGTGGAGACAGTAAATGACTATTAAACCCATCCGAAACGACCAGGAGTTAAAAACGGCATTCCAACGGCTTGAAATCATCTTTCAAGCCGAACCCGATACGCCCGAAGCTGATGAAATGGAAGTGTTGGTTACCCTGATTGAAGTTTATGAAAACAAGCATTACGCCATAGCACCGCCCGACCCGATTGAAGCCATTAAATTCAGGATGGATCAACAAAACCTCAGCGCCCGCGACTTGGAGGCTTATATCGGCAGCAGTGGCCGGGTATCGGAAGTGCTTAACCGCAAACGCCCTTTGAGCCTGAGAATGATTAAACGCCTGCACGACAGCTTGAGTATTCCCTATGAGAGTTTACTGGCTGGTGCGGGGTGAAGGGGGTTGAACAAGGCGGGATAGGTATCGCATACCCATTCCAAAGCTCACCGAGTCATCTAGCTTTTGATAACTCGAAGCCACCCCCTTATTCATTTCTTGCTATTCCCGACAGCTGCTTTGGGCATGAACAAACGGATGAAAAACTTTTCGATTTCAACTAGTATGAACACACTGGATGCAACCGTAACGATCATTTGCCAAGTATGCGCGTCTAACTCAGCGGTACCAAATAACATTTGCATGGGCGGCCAATAGGTAAACGCCATTTGGAATAAGATTAGCAGTATGATCGCCAGCCACACCAGCCAGTTAGCGAACCGGCCATGCAGATTGAGCACGGAATGGTACAAATAACGGCTATTGAAGACATAAAATATTTCAAACATAACCAGCGTATTCACAGTCACCGTCCGTGCCTCTTCAATCGAGGTGCCCAATGACCGCTCCCAGAGAAACAGGCCGAAAGAACCGGTTATCATAATGAGCGACACAAACAGGATGCGCCAAACCAAAAACGCCGAGAGTAATGGCTCATTCGGCTTCCTGGGCATGCAGCTCTCATAATGTTTCGCTCCGGCGGCTCAAAGGCGAGCGTTAGCGCCAGCGTCACCGCAGTAACCATGTTGACCCATAAAATTTGTACTGGGATGAGGCAATGTTTCACCTAGCCAATATTTTTCTCCGAAACAGCTTTTCAAGTTCCAAAATAGCAAACACGCCAACACCGATGGCGATAATCTCCAGGCCATGCACAAAATCTACCGGGCGGGTGTCAAAGAACTCTTCCATAAACGGCGCATAGGTAAACACCAGCTGCAACAGGATGACCGCAGTGACGCCAATCAGTACCGCCGGTGAATTGAACAGGCGCTGAAACTTTAGGGATGAAACGCGCAGGTAGCGTACACTGAACAGGTAAAACACCTCCATCGTCACCAGCGTATTGACCGCATAGGTGCGCGCTTCCTCAAGCGTGGAACCCTGATGCAGACTCCATGTAAAAATACCGAAGATGCCGGCTGCGAACAGTACGGAGACCAATAGTATGCGCCATGCCAGAAACCCTGAAAGCATGGGCTCGTTTGCCGGTCGCGGCGGACGTGTCATGCTGTCCGGTTCGGCGGGCTCGAAGGTGAGCGTCATGGCCAGGGCTATCGAACTCACCATATTAACCCAGAGGATCTGCAAGGGCGTGATCGGCAAGGTATAGCCCAACAGGATAGCAACGATGATACTGATGGATTCGCCGCCGTTGGTCGGCAGCAGAAACACAACGGCCTTTTTCAGGTTCTCATAAACCGCGCGACCTTCTTTGACGGCATGGACGATGGTGGCGAAGTTGTCATCGGTAATCACCATCACCGAGGCTTCCTTGGCGGCTTCAGTGCCTTTATGGCCCATGGCGATACCGATGTCGGCACGCCTGAGTGCGGGCGCATCATTCACGCCATCGCCCGTCATCGCGACAATGGCGCCGTCCGTTTGCAGCAAGCTGACCAGACGCAATTTATGTTCCGGGCTGACCCGCGCATAAACATCGACATCCTGAACCCGACGGCGCAATTGTTCTTCGCTCATCTGCTCCAGATCATGCCCCGTGATGGCTTCCGCCGAATTGACCAGATTCAACTGGGCAGCGATGCTGCACGCAGTAAGCGCATGATCGCCGGTGATCATTTTTACCCGGATACCCGCAGCCTGGCATTCTTTGATTGCCTCGACAGCCTCGGTACGCGGTGGATCAATCAGGCCGAAAAGCCCGAGCAAAACCAAATCATCCTTCAAGTCGTCAAAAGCCAGTGCTTGGCTGTGACTGTGCGCGGGTTTACAGGCTACAGCCAATACCCGTTGCCCGTTCCGGGCCAGTAACTCAATCTGCTCTTGCCAGTAATGGCTGTTGATTGCCTGGTCGCCAGATGCGGTACGCTGTTGCGTACACATCTCCAGCATACGTTCCGGTGCGCCCTTAACAAAAATAAGCGCATCACCCGCATGACTGTGGTGCAAAGTGGCCATGAACCGGTGTTCGGAATCGAATGGAATCAGGTCGGTACGGGGATAATTTTTGCCTTCTTCGTCCGTATTCAGTCCCGCCTTCATGGCGGCAATCAGCAATGCCGCCTCCATCGGATCACCGTGAACGCGCCATTCCTCGCCACTTTGTTCAAGGGCAGCATCATTACAGAACATACCTGCCCGCAACGCCTGCATCAGTATGGGGGACTGTTCGACCGCGATCTCCGCGCCATTGTGCAGAAAACCGCCATGAGGATCGTAGCCCGTGCCCGTCACCTCAAACAATTGCTCGGCTGTCACCAGAGACCGTACCGTCATCTCGTTGCGCGTCAAGGTGCCGGTTTTGTCAGTGCAGATGACGCTGACCGAGCCCAGTGTTTCCACCGCCGGCAAGCGTCTGATAATCGCCTTGCGGGCAGCCAGGCTCTGAACGCCGATTGCCAGCGTCACCGAAAGAATGGCTGGCAACCCTTCAGGGATGGCCGCTACAGACATGCCTACGACGATCATGAACATTTCCATCGCATTGAAACCACGCACCAACACGCCAAATGTAAAAATCAGTGCCGACAGCAGCAATACCGTAGCGGTAACCCAGCGGGCAAAGACCGCCATTTGCCGCAACAGCGGTGTCGTCAGTGTTTGCACTTGCGACACCAGCGTACTGATATGTCCGATTTCGGTTTTAGCACCGGTCGCTACCACAAGTCCCGATGCCTGACCTACGGTGACCAGCGTTCCGGAGTAGGCCATGCACAGCCGGTCGCTCAATACGGCGTCAGCTGCAACCGGTCCGGCACGTTTTTCCACCGGTATCGATTCACCGGTCAGCACCGCCTCTTGAATTTGCAAGTTCTTGACTTTAAACAGCCGCATATCGGCAGGCACTTTGTCACCCGGTTGCAGCAGCACGATATCGCCGGGCACCAGTTCTTCCGCGGGTACGGTAATGCGCCGTCCCTCACGCTGCACCATGGCCTGTGAAGACAGCATCTGCCGTATTGCCCGGAGTGCATTTTCCGCTTTACCTTCCTGAATAAAGCCGACCAGGGCATTGAGCATTACCACTGCCAAAATCATGCTGGTATCCGTCCAGTGTCCCAGTATCGCGGTAATGCTCGCAGTGCCGAGTAACACATAGATCAGTAGATTATGAAATTGCACGATGAAACGTACAAACACACTGCGTGGCTTGCCTTCCGGCAAGCGGTTAAAACCGTACAAAGCGCGGCGGCGCACAATTTCGTCACCCGCCAGTCCATGGGTTTCGTCGACATCAAGGGCATTGAGCACTGCTTCTGTCGATAATACATGCCAGTTTTGGTCAGGCATTTGGGTGTTGGTTGTTTCAGCAGGCAAGTCGGCACTTTTGGCTCGATTTTTTACTATCTGCCAAATCACCCTGGCGACTAATAGGATCAAGAGTAATAGAGCTGCTAAAATCAGAGCTGATAAGTATGGCAGTGAAAGCTGATGATCGAGCCATGACCTGAAATTTGAAGCAGATAGCTGGAATGTTGTATCGTTCATCTATATTTTCCTGATGGGCACATTATGAAGTGGCTGAAGAAGCGTTTGAAAGGGCTTCGGCTGGTTGCTGATGCAGTCTATTGAACCGACTTTTATTTAGCCGCTGCTTGATTTCCTGCTGGCTTAAGCCCTGCTTAGTGCTGGTAAAGGCTTCACACGTTGCCTCTGGCGAAATCGTGTGCCATGGACGACTGTTTGATGGTTTGTTTTTTCATCATTAATGGTCTCATTTGTGGTTCTGTTTGTGGTTCACATCAGCAAGCTTCTCAAGCCCCTCTTTTTGAGTCAAATCAACACCCACACTGACAATGAAACTGGTAACTGCTTCAATATCCATGCTTGATTTTACGACTTTTGACTGGTGTACAAGAAGGGTAAAGCCGGACGTTGGATTTGGAGAAGTCGGTACATAGATAACCAGCATTTCTCCCACTTTGTTGGTGACATAACCCGGCACCCACAAGCCTTCCTTGGGATATTCAAGAAAAATAATTTCCTTGACGGCACTTTTTTCCTGATTGCCGAACAGATTGACCAATTTTTGGCTGACCCTGTATATCGTCCTGATCATTGGAATTCGGTTAATGAATAATTCTATCTGATGCAAAGCCCATAGTTTTTCTGATTTTGTGATTCTAAACCCGATATAGGCGATTACAATAAAAGACAGCGTGAATGCCAGGACAGTCACAAAGATATTGTTGGAGTATCCGTAAATATAAATAAAAAAATCTCTCAGGATGGTTTCCAAAAACACCAAGACTTGAATGATGATAACTAGCGGAATGACCGCCAAAATACCGACTATAAAATATTTTAGGCTTGATCTTATAAAGCTAAGCATATTTGACTCCTGGTTAAGGTTCAATCTGGTGCAATAAAGCAAAGGCAATTCTTATAGAGGGTTTTCGAGGCAATAAACTTCCCCCTCTTATAAGGCGGTCTACATGGCTTTCCACAATTTCTGCATTTCCAGGAACATAAAAGAAGCCGTCCAGCTTATCAGCACTAAGCTGGTTAACGCCTCAAGTCCCGCCAGAAACCGGAGATCGCCTGTCGGTTTTATATCCCCTATACCAAGCGAGGTATAGGTTGTGAAGGAAAAATAACTGCAATCCATCAGACTGTTATTAACGTGGCCTTCCAGCGTACCAAAGTAAGTTGAGCGTATCTTGAAATAATAGGCAAAGGCAAATAACCAAATTTCGATAATATGGGCGAACAAAGCGCCAAAAACGCCAACCAATACGCGCAAGCGAAGCCTTATCTTTAACCAAGGCAGCAACATGGATAACAAGTTGAGCGCTTCAAAATGAATCAACACGGCAATACCGACAATAATGCTATTGATTATAAAGGTGTATACCATATTTTTGCAGGTGTAAATCCGTGCAAGCTCGTCAGGATATAGGGTTCGTGCTATTTCTTGCCGTCCTTCACAACGACCAACGCCAGTCCTGTATTTCTGGCATGTCTTCACCGTGTTCAGCAATATAGTGTTTATGATCAATCCGTTTATTGCGCAACATCTGCTTAAGATAAACAGCCTGGTCTTTCAAGCGTGACACCCGGTCAATGACATCCATCGCCAGATGAAACCGGTCCAGATCATTCATGACCACCATATCAAACGGTGTTGAGGTAGTGCCTTCTTCTTTGTAGCCCCGCACATGCAAGTTGGCGTGGTTAGTGCGTCGATAAGTCAAACGATGGATCAATGTAGGGTAGCCGTGATAAGCAAACAAAATCGGTTTGTCCGTGGTGAACAGTTCATCAAAATCACGATCTGACAAGCCATTGGGATGCTCGCTAGTGGGCTGTAGCTTCATCAAATTGACGACATTGATGACCCGAATTTTCAAATCCGGCAGTTCACGGCGCAAGATGTCTACCGCCGCCAATGTTTCCAGGGTAGGCACATCACCGGCGCAAGCCATGACCACATCCGGTTCAGTACCGAAATCATTGCTTGCCCATGTCCATACCCCCAGACCTATCTCACAGTGTTTTAGGGCTTCATCCATCGTCAACCATTGCGGGGCGGGTTGTTTGCCAGCGACAATCACATTAACGTAATTACGACTGCGTAGCACATGGTCAGTAACCGACAGCAGCGTATTGGCATCCGGCGGCAAAAATACCCGGATCACTTCGGCCTTTTTGTTGACGACATGGTCGATAAAACCGGGGTCTTGATGCGAGAAGCCATTATGATCCTGACGCCAGACGTGTGAGGTCAGCAAATAATTCAACGAGGCTATCGGTCTGCGCCAGGGAATGCCATTACAGGTTTTCATCCATTTGGCATGTTGGTTAAACATGGAATCGACGATATGGATAAACGCTTCATAACAGGAAAAAAAGCCATGTCGCCCCGTCAATAAATAGCCTTCCAGCCAACCTTGACAGGTATGTTCGCTCAGTATTTCCATCACGCGACCGTCCTGCGACAGATTGGTATCTTCAGGCAGGATTTTTTCCATCCACACCCGTGAGGTTTCCGAAAACACATCATCCCAGCGATTCGATGCCGTCTCGTCCGGGCCAAAAAGTCGGAAATTTTTCTGGTCGGCATTGTTTTTCATGACATCCCGTAAAAAACTGCCCATGACACGAGTGGCTTCGGCATCAATGGCTCCAGGTGTCGGCACATCGACCGCATAATCGCGAAAATCAGGCAAACGCAAATCATGCAACAACAAACCGCCATTGGTATGGGGATTGTCGCTCATGCGTCGCCGACCCCGTGGCGCAAGCGCACGTAATTCCGGTAATGGCGTACCGTTGGCATCAAATAACTGTTCCGGCTGATAACTTTTTAACCAGTCTTCCAATAGCTTGACGTGTTCGGGATTTCCAGCCAAATTGGCTAACGGCACTTGATGCGAACGCCAAAAACCTTCAGTTTTTTTGCCATCGACACTGGCAGGGCCTGTCCAGCCTTTGGGAGTACGCATAATGATCATTGGCCAGCGCGGACGTTGCTGTTTGCCAGTCGGGTTGTTGCGTGCCTGTTGTTGAATGGCTTTGATGTCTGCCAGGCACTGTTCCAATACTGTCGCCATGCGCGGGTGTACCAGATTAGGATCACTGCCTTCCACCAGATAAGGCTGGTAGCCATAACCCCGGAACAGCATCAACAATTCGTCTTCATCAATGCGGCTTAAGATCGTTGGATTAGCGATTTTGTAGCCGTTTAAATGCAGGATCGGTAACACTGCGCCATCCCGGGCTGGATTAAGAAATTTATTGGAATGCCAGGCGGCGGCAATAGGGCCGGTTTCTGCTTCTCCATCACCGACCACACAACAGGCAATCAAATCAGGGTTATCAAACACGCTGCCGTAAGCATGAGACAAGGCATAACCCAGTTCACCGCCTTCGTGAATTGAACCGGGCGTTTCGGGTGCGACATGGCTGGGTACACCGCCCGGAAAGGAAAACTGCTTAAACAACGCTTTCATGCCCTCTTTATCTAAGGTGACAGTGGGGTAGTATTCGCTGTAAGTGCCTTCCAGCCAGCAATTGGCCAGCATAGCCGGGCCGCCGTGGCCTGGGCCACAGATAAAGATCATGTCCAGGTCATGGGCGTTGATTAGCCGATTTAAGTGTACGTTGATAAAATTTAATCCCGGTGTCGTCCCCCAATGCCCCAATAGGCGTGGTTTATTATGCGCCAGGGTTAAGGGTTCAGTCAGCAAGGGATTGTCCAGCAAATAAATCTGTCCAACCGATAAATAATTGGCGGCTCGCCAATAAGCATGCAGTCGTGCCTGTTCTTCAGGGATTAATTGAAAAGCTTGTTGGGTTTCCACAATGTATTCCTTTGATTTTATAAATGAGTCTTAACTTCTGAGAAATAGTTCATCTGCCTAGCACACTCGCGTTCTTCTTCAGCATGAATAACCAGCACGCGGGAGCGGCTGTTTTCGGCGCTAATATCGAGATGATGTTGACACGTCAGTTGGTTAGTATTGCTATCGATTGCAAAACCTAAATGACCTAAATCCTGAACGATTTTTTGCCTGATTAGCGGCGCATTTTCGCCGATGCCACCCGTAAAAATTAACGCAGAAACGTTACCCAACACGGCACAATAGGCACCGATATATTTTTTTATCCGGTAACAAAACATCTCAATAGCCAAATGGGCTTTAACATCACCTTGTTCGGCTTTTTGTAAAATGCGGCGCATATCACTTTCCCCGCATACGCCACGTAGCCCGCTTTGTTGGTTGAGTAACTTATCCAGTTGATCCAATGTCATGCCTTCCCGTTGTAAGGTGATAGCAATCATGGGGTCTAAATCGCCACATCGGCTGGCCATTATCAATCCTTCTGTGGGTGAAAAACCCATTGAGGTATCGACGCTGACACCCGCACGTACTGCTGTCGCACTGGCTCCGCCCCCTAAATGCAGAATGATCAGGTTCAGGCTTTCAGGGGTGCAAGCCAGTAATTCCGCAGCAGTTGTCAGGCTATGCTGGCAAGAAATGCCGTGGAAGCCATAGCGGTAAAAATTCGTCCGCTCTGACAAATGTTCAGGGATCGCATAACGTCCGGCATAATCAGGAATCTGGCGGTGAAATGCCGTGTCAAATACGGCAAATTGCGGCAGCGCCGGAAAGGCTTGCCCAGCCATTAACACACCCAGGCGATTAAGTGGATTATGCAACGGCGCATAACTATCCAATTGCCCGATTTGCTTGAGGACGTGTTGGTCAATGGGGGTTATGGCAGAGAAATAGTCGCCGCCATGGACAATGCGATGGCCTATGGCCGAAACCTTTAAACTGTCCCTGGCAAGCCATTGTTGCCAAGTGCATAATACGATCCCTAACGCGGCCCTCACATCATGGTCATCGGCATGATATTGCCGGAACGCCTGCCCTTGTTTATCCATGCCATCAACATTAAGTCCAGCAGCACAACCGTAGTCCGCATTTAATAGCGCGATAGCCTTTAAGCCTTCATCAAATAAGCGCGTTTTAATTGAAGTGCTGCCGACATTGACGATCAGAGTTGATGTATTCATAAGCAAGCAGCGGTAAAGATAATTTTCATGGGTACATCATAATTACATGCCTCTATGACATGTTGATCTCAGTCAACAAATGTAGGGTTTGGATACCGCTTTGACAAAATATGCGAATAGAACCCATAGTTGAACCTCTCGTTTATTTTTTAAGTCATAATTAGACCAGCAGTAAAACAAAAGTACCGAACAGTCCAACACATTGCATAAGCAATAGTATAACTTTTTGGTTTGTCGGCAAACCCTGCCAAGCCTGAATAGCCCAAGTCCTGATAAGTGCATATTGCTCCAGCAGGTGGCTTTCAGGCTCTGAAATACAGCGGGCAGCCGCCGCGACAACCAATACAAAGCCAATACCCCAGCGCCCACAGTCAGATAAAAAAGATGAATTGGCTGTGTACCTTGCCGTCACCCAAGTTATGCTCAATAATTTCCTCAAACTGAAATTCAGCACTTTCATATAAGGTGGACTAGCGGGGGTATTTGTTCAAATATCCCCGCTAGTCCAAAATGGCAAAAGTAAAGAACCGATGCCTGCTTCTAGCAGCATCCGGCTGGTTTGCACTGGGTTTTCTTGAGATTCGGTGCCAACACTCATGCAAATTGAAGTCCGGGCAATTTAGGTGAAGAGAAAAAGGGTCGCACTTAGCGAACTGATGATAAGCGCAAACCGAATCCAGGTCATGATTTTAGACGATTCCACCATGGCAAGCCGTCGCTCCTGAGCAGTGGTGTATGCACGCCGCGCGGCACTATGTGCCTTGTGCGAAAGATACCACGATAAGCCAATGGCTATCGCCAGACTGCTCCAGAAAATGATAATTTCCGCCGCTCGCTTAGACAGATGGAAAGCCCCCTCAAGGAAC